>CAYTWC010000107.1:0-6767 GCA_964441975.1 uncultured Acidimicrobiaceae bacterium
CTCCCCCTCGGTGTGGCCATCGAGTACAGGTCGAGTTCGAAGTCTGTGCAGTTGTCACAGCTCGTCTCACACCGTTCGATCGTCTCTCCGAAATACCAGGCCAACCCGAGGTGGCGACACTTCGTCATCTCCGAGTACTGGTACATCCGGCGGACTTGCTGCTTCTCGGACCCGTCGCCGCTTCCCGACACCATTCGTTCGAGATTGATGACATCGGCCCACGAGTAGAACAGGTAGCAGTCCGAGTCGAGACCGTCACGACCGGCACGTCCGATCTCCTGGTAGTAGCCCTCGATCGATTTCGGCATGTCCCGGTGGATGACGAACCGAACGTTGGACTTGTCGATACCCATCCCGAACGCGACCGTTGCACACACGACGTTCACATCGTCACGGATGAAGTCGTCCTGGACCCGTGTCCGTTCGTCGGCGTCCATGCCCGCGTGGTACGCCGCGGCGTTGACGCCGAGCGATCGGAGATACTGTGCCGTCGAGTCCGCACTCTTGCGCGACAGCGTGTACACGATGCCGGACTCGCCCTTGCGGTCGAGACAGATCTTCCCGATGGAGTCCTTGACCTTGATCCTATCCGCGCCCTCGCCACCCTTCTTGAACGCGTGGATGCGAAGGTTCGAACGGAAGAACGAGGTCTTCACGACGAGCGGATCCGCGAGGTTGAGTTGGATGGCGATGTCCTGTTGCACCCGCTCGGTGGCGGTGGCCGTGAGCGCGAGGACGGGGACGCCCCAGCGGGTCTTGACGTCCGCGAACTGTCGATACGCCGGTCGGAAGTCGTGCCCCCACTGGGAGATGCAGTGCGCCTCATCGACCGCTACGAGTCGCAGGTCGGTCTGGTCGAGCACAGGCCCGAGCGACGCTACGAGTCCCTCCGGTGCCGCATACACGAGCTGATACTCGCCGCGCTTGAGTCGTTCGATCCGTTCGGACCGCTCCTCCCACTCGATGCTCGAGTTGATGAACGTCGCAGAAATCCCGACTTCAGCGGCCGCATCCACCTGGTCCTTCATCAGGGCAATGAGCGGCGAGACGACGAGTGTTGTGCCGCCGAGGAGCCTGGCCGCCAATTGGTATGTGAGTGATTTGCCAGAGCCGGTCGGCATCACGGCGAGACAGTCCTGTTGGGCGAGCGCTGCCTCGATCACTTCCTGCTGTCCGCGCCGGAACTCGTCGTACCCGAACGTGGTCTTGAGTTCGTCGTGGAGCGCTGCTTCGGACACGACGACCGGATCCCGCTCCGGGATCAGTTTCGCCTGAACGGTCCCGCGGCCCGGCATCGGACCGAGCCCGTCATCGAACTCACCCTCAAGCGCAGCCCAATACCCCTCATCATCCGTGCCACCAACCAGCGGTTCATCTACATCGCTCACCCGCCGAGCATACGGTCGCCCAAACAGCGTTGTGCGGGCGATGTATTCGCGTACCCAGGGTTCGCGGACATGTATATGTGCTCTGGAGCCCACGGAATGAATTTCAGGGTTGATTCGCACGCCATTCACGCAGGGCCGTGATGCCTCCAACAAGGTCGGTCGCCCCCGGAACGCCAACGTCCTGGAGCCGGGCCGCAGCGAGCGAGGAGCTGTAACCCTCGTTGCACACGACGATCACCTTCTGTCCGGGCTCGACGTCGACGATCCGGTGTGCACTCGAAGGCGACACCCTCCACTCAAGGACTGTCAAGTCGATGTGAATGGCACCCTCAAGCGGACCCTGGACATCACGGAGCGCCGAGTCACGCACATCGACAACGAGGGCTCCCGCTTCGACCTCAGCGTCGAATCGGTCCGGTGTCACACGGTCAAGCCGACGACGCGCACCCTCCAGGTAGTCGTCGATCGTCGCCAATCTGCTACCAGGTGCGTGCGGTCACGCCACCCATGATGATCGAGACGACGATGCCCAAAGGCAATGTGGCCACGTAGCCGAGTTCCATCCCCAGGTTGCCGAAGAACAACATGAGCAACCACGTTGCGGGGAACGTGAAGATCGCAAAGGCAATGAATACCGCAACCACCGTCTTGATGAAATTTCCCATCGCACCCTCCTAAGTGTGCTTCGACATTAGCCGCGTGCGGATTCGTCGTCCGGCTCGTCATCCGCCTCTCCGGGCGGCGTCGAACGGCCTCATGTACGCTTGATGCAACGAGGAGGAATCGTGATTCAGGAATTCAGGGACTTCATCGCCAAGGGCAACATGATCGACATCGCCGTCGGTTTCATCATGGGTGCCGCGTTCACCGCGCTCGTCAACTCGTTGGTCGAGAACGTGCTGATGCCGATTGTTGCGATTCCGTTCGGTGAACCGAGCTTCGACTCGGTGATCTGGAAGATCAACGGCTCCGAAATCCTCATCGGGTCGTTTGCAACCGCTCTCGTGTCCTTCCTTCTTGTCGCACTCGCGGTGTTCCTGTTCATCGTGAAGCCGTACAACGCGTATCGCGACGCGACTCGATCCGACCTCGACGAGGAAGACCCTGGGCCGTCGGAAATCGAACTCCTCACCGAAATCCGGGACTCACTCGCTCGACGCTCCTAACGCGGCTCGCTCCGCTCGGCATTCTGTGGGCTCATCATTCTGTGGGCTCCAGAGCACATATATGTGTCCGCGAACCCAGGGTACGCGACCACACACGCCGCTAGGTGCCCGACAGCATGGCTTGGGCGGCGAGGGATCCGCACATGCCGTGGACGCCGGCTCCCGGTGGTGCGGCGGATGAACCGAGGTACAGGTTGTGGCCGAGGGTGAATGGTCGGCTCGCGCCTATCTGGAGCACCTTGCGGATGCCGAACCTGCCACCACCGATGTCACCACCCACATAGTTGGGGTTGTACCTCTCATGTTGAGTGGCGGAACGGACCGATCGGGCGAGGATCTGGTCGCGGAATCCTGGTGCGAAGGTTTCGATTCTCGACTCGATCATCTCTGCCATGTCCCAATCCGAACCGTTCGGTACGTGGCAGTATGCCCAGGCCGTGTGTTTCCCCTCGGGTGCGCGCGACGGATCGATGACCGTCGGCTGCGTGACGATCAGAAACGGACGCTCGGGGTGCCTCCCACTGTGCACCTCGCGTTCGGCCTCAGCGATCTCTGCCGCAGTTCCGCCGACGTGCACGGTCGCGGACCGCGGACTGAGCTGATCAAGCCACGGGATGGGGCCATCGAGCGCCCAGTCGACCTTGCACACACCCTCGCCGGGGATCCAGCGGCGCATGCGGCGGCGGGTAGCCTGATCGACGCGATCGCCGGCGAGCCGGAGGACGGCATCGGGCATCGTGTCGAAGATCACGGCATCTGCATCCAGTTCTTCGACCGACTCGATCGATCGTCCGGTCTCGATAGTCCCTCCGTTGGCTACGAGGTCGGCAGCGAGGGCCTCGGCTATGGCACCACTGCCACCACGAGCAACCGGCCACCCGTGGGTGTGACCGAGCGCTCCGAGGAACAGCGCCACACCCGCCGTTGCCGGTTGCGACAGCGGTGCGATCGCGTGGGCGCCGATTCCCGACAGCAGAGCCTTGGTCGGCTCCTGCGTCATTCCGGCCACGAGGGTGGAAACCGGTAGTGCACCGGTGACCGCAAGACGGGTGAAGGCGCCCTTCTTCCGAGGGATGGTGCGGACCGGACCGAGGACCGTTTCGATGACGTCGTCGATCGAATCGACCATCGGGCCGACAAGCTTGAGATACCGTCCGGCGTCAGAACCGAACTGCTTCGCTGTCTCGGACGGATCATCGAAAAGGGCGACTGCCCGACCGTTGCCGAGTGGGTGACTGACAGCGATCTCAGGCCGCACCCATTCGACATCGAGACCGATCCGGTTGAAGAACGGTGACGCTGCTCCCGTCGGGTGGACCGAAGAACACACATCGTGCAAGAACCCGGGCAGTGTGAGCTCGGATGTGCGGGTCCCTCCGCCGATGGTGTCTGCCTGCTCGACGAGGAGCACGGAGCGCCCTGATCGGGCCGCTTCTACAGCGGCGGCGAGTCCATTCGGACCGGAGCCGACCACGGCGACATCGAAGAGAGGCATGTCCGCATTATGCCTGCTGCGACGATGACCGGTGTCAGGTTCCGACGTCTGACTCGGACCCACCGGCGAAGTCGTCCATCTCGAACTGGAGCTTCGCAACAGTCGGGTTCCGAACGATCTCCTTCACCGTGTTCTCGACCGATGCGTCGTCGGGAAGTTTGACCTTCGGTAGCATGAACGCCAAGAGACCACCGAGGAGCGCAACGAGACCGCCGACGATGACCGCACCCTGGAATCCGCGGAGCGTCCCGGTGTCGAAGATGCGTTCGGCTTCGGCTTGTTGGTCCGAGTCGAGTGTCTCGATGTACTCGCCGAGCGCGTCGCGTGACGCCTCTTCGAGCGGCCGTTCGAGCTCGGCGACGATCGCTGCCTTCGTGTCATCGGCGAAGACAGCGGATTCGGCGACCTGGGTGTCGAGCGACGCGAGGGCGACGGTGAGAATCACCGTTCCGATGACCGCTGTGCCGAGTGCCATACCGAGGTTCTGGAACGTGCCCTGCAAGCCGGACGCTTCACTCGCGAGATCCTGATCGACCGAGGAGAGGATCAGGTTCGGGAGCTGCCCGGCGACGAGCCCGATTGCGACACCTCCGATGAGGAGACCCCACCGCAGATCGCTCCCCGACGTCGCACCGTCGAGCGACGTCGCAAGCACGTACCCACCGATGAACAGCAGGACGAGGCCAGCCTGGATGATGTACTTCGGATAGATCTTGCGACCGAGCGGTGGCGTGCTGACCGAGGTCACCAGAACGCCGATCGACAACGGAAGCAGCGTGAGACCGGTTTCGAACGCATCGAACCCGAGCACCGTTTGGGTGAAGACCGGAACGAGGAACAGCAGGCCCGCCTGGGCGAACAGCTGGGTCGACAGGACGGGGAGACCGACCGAGATTCCCCGGTGCTTGAAGATCGATGGTCGAACGAGCGTTGGGAGCCGCAGGCGTTCCCGCCCCACCGCGCGCCATGCGAACACGCCGAGCACTGCGAGGCCGCCAAGGATCAGGCCCAGGACCAACGGGTCCGTCCAGCCCCGCGTCGTGGTCTGGAGGACGCCCAGGACGAACATGCCCATGCCCGCGACGGACAACACGACACCGAGAGGATCGAGCTTCGGCTTCGGGACCACCGCTGGTGCGTCTTTGATGAGCCCGGACGACAACAGCACGATCACCACGATGATCGCCTCGCCGATGAAGGCATAACGCCAGCTGTACTCGGTGGTGACCCACCCACCGATGAGCGGACCGAATGCGGCTCCCGCGGCGGCGACACCGAACAACGTACCGTACGCCGAAGCACGCTTCGATCCCTCGAAGTTCGCACGCACGAGCGTGTTGATCGCAGGAACGATGAGTGCGGATCCGAGGCCCTCGAGAATCGACCATCCGAGAACGACGAAGCCGATGGTCGGAGCGAGCGCCGTGATCGTCGTGCCGATGCCGTACACGACGAGGCCGATGCGGAACGCACGCTTGGATCCCCAGATGTCGCCGAGCTTCCCGCCCGTGAGCATGAACGCAGCCATGGTGAGCGTGTAGATCGTGATCGCTGCCTGGACCTCACCGACCGTCGTGTTCAGATCCTCGACGAGTGCCGATATCGACACGTTCATGAGCGTCGTATCGATCACATACACGAACATCGCGGCGCTGAGCACCGCGATGACGACACTGCTCTTTCCGCCGCCCTTCATTCAAACTCCCCACACGGAGCGCATATCCTACCGACGGCGAAGGATGTCGGTCAGGCAGCGGTGTCGACCGCCGAAACCACTCGGGCAGGAGATGAGATGGCGAACAAGGATGCAGCGAATATGCCGGACGGCAGGGACCTGTTGCGAGGCATGGGATGGGAACCGCTCCCCTTCTCGTGTGTCGGTCTTGCCCGCCGGACCGGCGAGACCAAGGGCAACAGCATCTGGTCCTGGATCATCCTCGTCCCTTGGTCTGACAGCAAACCGTGGATCGACGGCACCGAGATCGTCCCAGCCACCACCAAGACCCACCCTCAAGAGCGCGACGAAATCTTCCGAAAGATGAGAGACCTCCTTGATGAGCGTTACGGCGAGACCGTGGCCCATCGGGAAGTCGACGACCTTATCGCCGAGATCCTGGACGACCAGTGATCCCATAGAGGACTGATGACCATGCCCGAAGCACGCAAGCCGCCCAACAACACAACGCTCGGACGGTTTGCCGTCATCGTCGCTGCCGTTGCACTCCTCGCAGCGGCCTGCAGCGCCGGAAATGTCTGGACGCTCGAAGTCGGTGATTGCTTCGATGACTGGGAAGGCGCCACGATCTCGACCGAGAGCCAGGAAGTGAGCGACGTACCGATCGTGGACTGCGCGGAGCCCCACGACAACGAGATCTACTCGAAACAGGATCTCCCCGATGGCAGCTATCCGGGGGATGCCGCCATGGAACAAACCGTCATCGAGGTCTGCTACGACGGCTTCGAGTCGTTCGTCGGACGGTCCTACGAGGAGTCGAGTCTCGATTTCGGTTGGTTGTTCCCGACATCCGAGTCATGGGCTGAAGGCGACAGAGAGGTCGTGTGCTTCGTCTACGACTTCGAACTGGCCAAGCTCACCGGTTCCATGGAGAACTCCGGAATCTGACCCCGCAGGCTCGCCTGCCCATCTGAACGTACACCAGAAGACTGGCTCCGGCATCCGGGGTCAGTCTTCTGTCGTTGCCGCGCCACGAACTTCTT
>CAYTWC010000108.1:0-722 GCA_964441975.1 uncultured Acidimicrobiaceae bacterium
GGTCCAATCAGTTGCGGTAGCGCGCGGTAGTCGCCATACTTCCGACCGATTGGGCCCGTCTCGTACGCGGGTCCAGGTGCGAGAAAGGTACGTACGTTGCTAGATGGAATCGTCTCTGTTCTTCACCTTCTGATTTCGCTTTCCCTCATTTTCCTCATCCTGCTTCACGCTGGACGAGGTGGGGGCATGTCCGACATGTTCGGCGGCGGAATGAGTAGTGGGAACGTGGGAGGCTCGACTGTTGTCGAGAAGAACCTCGATCGCCTCACGGTGGTCCTGGCCGTCTTGTTCGCTGTTTCCACGTTCTGGTTGACGTGGCTCTTGGCTACCTGATTCGTCTTTCGAGTCGGGTGACGTGCGTTCCAGCGCTTACTAAGGAGGCAAAACCTTGAATCGATTGTGGCGAAGCCGCAAGGTGACTTTCATGGTGCTGTTGATTGCATTCGCTCTTGTAGCGGCTGCATGTTCGTCAGATGATGGCGGCGACAGCGACACCACGACAACCACCGCAGCACCGGCTGACACAACAACTACCACGGCAGCACCTGCTGACACGACTACCACCACGGAAGCCATGCTTGAGCATCCATACGGTGGCGAGGCGGTCTACGGTGACAGCCAGGAGCCCCCGACGCTCAACTCCTTCCTTCCTGGTGGAGACAACTTCATTGTCTCGATCGTTGGACAGGGTTACGCAGCGGGTGTCCAGGAGATCTCAGGCT
>CAYTWC010000108.1:732-6740 GCA_964441975.1 uncultured Acidimicrobiaceae bacterium
AACGGAGCTCCCGACTGCCGGCAATGGTGGCGTTGTCACGAATGACGACGGCAGCATGACCGTGAACTACACCATCAAGGACGAAGCCGTCTGGGCTGATGGAACCCCCATCACCGGTGACGACTTCCAGTTCACGCTTGACACCATCATGAACGAGGACTACCCGATCGTTCGGACGAACTACGAAGACATCATTGCGACTGAGGTGGGCGAGAAGACATTCAGCTTCACGCTTGCGCAGCCGACCGTCGTCTTCGAGTTCATGTTCGGCGAGATCCTGCCAAAGCACGACATTGAAGGCACTGACTTCGTCACTGACTACAATGACCAGCGGTGGGTCTCCAACGGTCCGTTCTCGTTCAGCGAGTGGGCAAAGGGTGAGTACATCATCCTCGAGCGCAATGACAACTACTGGAAGACCGACGAAGAGACCGGGCAGCAACTGCCTTACCTCGACACGGTCCAGTTCCGTTTCATTGGCGAGACCGAGGCACTGATCAACGCGTTCAAGGCTCGTGAGCTTGACGTGATCAACCCTGATCCGAACACGGAGAACATCGAAACCCTCCAGGCTCTCGAGCCGGAAGGTGCCGCTGTTGAAGTTCTCAACGGTCCTGTCTGGGAGCACCTTGCTTTCCAGTTCGCACCGAGCCGCTTCGAGCGGAACGAGAACTCTTGCAATGAGAGCTACAACCTGCGCCTTGCAGTCGCCCAGGCCGTCGACAGGACCGTCTTCACGGACGAGATCCTTGCCGGTCAGGTCGAGCCGCTCGGTTCGTACGTTGATGCGTTCTCGCCAACCCTGTCTCAGTCCCAGTGGGACCAGTACACGTTCGATCCAGCAGCTGCTGCCGAATCGTATGCTGCCGCTGTTGCAGAGACCGGAACCGAGTGTGAAGTCGTCTTCTCGACCACGTCAAACAACGCGGCCCGAGTGACACTTTCCGAGCTGATGACGGACATGTTCGCCGCAGCCGGTATCCCTTACACGAATGACCTCGAGGACAGCCAGCTGTTCTTCGGTGAGACATTCGACGGGGCACTTTGGGACCTTGGTGAATGGGCATGGGTCGGTTCGCCCGGCCTCGCAGGCCTCGTGAGCATTCACGACGTCTGGGACCCAGAGTCACCACTCCCTGATGGCGACAACGTCTACAGCTGGGGCGTCCCTGGTTCTTCGGAAGAAGGCAGTGAGGCAACGCTTCGTTTCGCAGAAGTACGCGACGAGATGAACGCAACGGTTGATGAGGGTGTCATTGTGCCTCTCATCGAAGAAGCCGAGCAGATTCTCGCTGACAACCTCGTCTTCATCCCGCTCTACGCACGTCTCGTGACGGGCGCGGTCTGGGCTGACGAGATTGGCAACTTCAAGATGAACCCGACTCAGGCGGGTGCCACATGGAACATGGAGTACTGGTACCGCACCGACGCATAGTCGTCGAATGCATCACCAGTCACCCAGTGTGACAAGTGACAGAAAGGGAGCCCTCCGGGGCTCCCTTTCTTCGTTGCACTTCGTGAGATCCGAGATCCCAGATCCCAGATCCCGGATGCCAGATCCAAGATCGAAGATCCAAGATCCAAGATCCAAGAGGCAAGAGGCAAGATCCAGATCCCGGATCCCAGATCCCAGATCCCAGCGCCGGGTCCATGATCCAAGATCCATGACCCATGATCCATGATCCATGATCCGAGATCCGACAGGCTGCCGGTTGGGGATTCGTCGAGAATTCTTGGTCGGTTCCTCGCATACATCGAGTGAATAGCGGTATAGTTGATTCACTCGCGAAGCCGGAGGCGCCGTGTTCGCTTACATCACCAGACGAGTCGTATACGGATTGGTCACACTGCTCGCACTGAGCATGGTCGTGTTCGGTCTTCTCCAAGCCTCGGGAGGTGGACCTCTCGACCGGCTTCGGCTGAATCCGCGCATGCAGGACATCATCGCCGAGCTCACCGCCCTGTGGGGTCTTGACAAGCCGATCTACCAGCAGTACCTGACGTGGCTCAAGAACTATGTCACACCGGAAGAGTTCCATGCGAACAACCTGATCCCGTGGATTGCCATCGGTATCGCAATCGTCGCCACGGTCGCCATAGCGAAGTTCCTCTCGACCCACTGGAAGGGTGCGATCATCCTCGGGATCTGGGCTGTTGCCCTCATCCTGGCCGTGATGAACATGACCATTGCATTCAACTGGGGCGTCTCGTTCCAGGGTGGCGGTTCCGTCTGGGACCTTGTGTGGTCACGGGCAGGCGCTACGTTCAGACTCGGATTCACCGCTTTGTTCATCGCCCTCGCGATCGGGATTCCGCTCGGGATCTATCAGGCAGTTCGTCAGTACTCGTTCTTCGATCAGCTTGGCACGATCGGCGCATTCCTCATGTTCTCGACCCCGATCTTTGTCGTCGGAATCGGTCTTCAGATCGTCCTGGCGTTGTACCTCGAGAAGTGGACCGGCGTGAAGCTGTTCTACGTTGCCGGGATGAACGACCCGAGCTACTCATCGATGTCAACGATGGGGCAGATCAAGGACACGTTGCAGCACCTCATGCTGCCGGCCCTTTCGATCGCTCTGATCTCCTTGGCGGGATACGCACGATTCCAACGCGCTTCGATGCTCGAAGTCCTGCACTCGGACTATCTGCGCACGGCCAAGGCGAAGGGCCTTCCCCGCAGAACGGTCATCGGCAAGCACGCCCTGCGAAATGCACTCATTCCGATCGTCACGTTGGTCTCGCTCGATATCGCGTTCATCATCGGCGGTGCGATCATCACCGAGTCCATTTTCGGTTGGCCGGGTCTCGGATCGCTGTACATCACGGCGATCGGCACCGTCGACTATCCGGTGGTGATGGCCATCGTGATGATCATCGGGATCGGCATCGTGGTGATGAACATCGTCGCGGACGTCATGTACGGAGTGATGGACCCAAGGGTCCGGTATGAGTGATTACGAGACGATCCGCGGCCCCGAGGACGAGCAACCGGTCCTCAGGGCTGAAGGTCTCGCGCTCGAGGCGCTCGAAGTAGAGGGGATCGGCGTCGAGCCGGTCACCCAGTGGGACCTGTTCTCGACGAGGCTGAGACGACACCGGCTCGCGATGCTGGCCACGGTGTTCCTCGTCTTCTTGCTTGCGGTGATCCTGACAGCACCGCTGATGGAGACCGCAGGCCTGATCGACTCACCCACGAAGAGCCTTATCGATGACAACGGCAGGATCCTGTCGAACATCGAGCCCCGTGGTTCGTCGGACACCGTGTTCTACACGCAGTTCACCGACAATGTCCAGGAGATCATTCCGGCCTCGTCGACCGCTCTGTGGTTCGGGTCCGACGAACTCGGCCGGTCGGTCTTCTCACGAGTGATCTACGGAGGGCGGGCGTCGATGACGGTCGGTATCGTGGCGGGGTTCCTTGTCGCAGCGCTCGGCACCATCTTTGGCTCACTTGCTGGGTACTACCCGGGTGGTGTGGACCAATCACTCATGCGTTTCACCGACCTCGTGCTCGGCCTCCCGTTGCTTCCGGTCGCCATCGTGGTCGGTCGTGTGCTTCCTGAAATCTCGTTCCTGCCGTCGTGGGTGACGTCCGGAGCGATGGGCATCGCCTTGCTGATCGGGTTCCTGTCGTGGGGTGGGCTCGCGAGAATCGTGCGCGCTGAGTTCCTGTCGCTCCGAGAGAAGGAGTTCGTCGAGGCCGCTCGGGCAGCGGGCGCCAACGACCGACGGATCGTCTTCAGGCACATCCTTCCGAACGCGATGAGCCCGATCATCGTGCAGACCACACTCATCATCGGCACCGCAATCATCGTCGAAGCGGCGTTGTCGTTCCTCGGCTTCGGTGTCCGCCCGCCGACGCCGACGTGGGGTGGCATGGTCGCGGACGGTGGTCGTCTCGCGGTGCGGGGATACTGGTGGGGTCTCGTGTTCCCCGGTATCGCCCTCGTGACGACGGTCCTTGCGATCAACTTCCTCGGTGACGGGCTTCGTGACGCCCTCGATCCGACGCAGACCATCGAGCGAAAGTAGCCACGTGAGCGAACCCCTTCTCTCAGTTCAGAATCTTCGTACGTACTTTTCCACTGAGGAAGGTGTAGTCAGGGCAGTAGACGGGATCTCCTTCGATCTCGCGCCCGGTGAGCGACGAGGCGTCGTCGGGGAATCGGGATCAGGAAAATCCGTGACGGCGATGTCGATCATGGGGCTGATCGAACCTCCGGCCGGCGAGATCGTCACCGGTGAGATCGTCTTCGATGGAATGAATCTGCTCTCCCTCGGCGAGGACGAGATGCAGGACATTCGCGGCGGCCGCGTCGCGATGATCTTCCAGGACCCGATGACCGCGCTGAATCCTGTGTACACCGTCGGTGATCAGCTCGTCGAGACCATCACCCTCCACCAGAACGTTTCGAACGCCGAGGCGCGGAGAATCGCGATCCGAGCACTCGAAGACGTACAGATCCCGAGTGCCGAAACGCGGCTGGACGACTATCCGCACCAGTTCTCGGGCGGTATGCGCCAACGAGTGATGATCGCGATGGGTCTGTCCTGCAACCCGGATCTCCTCATTGCCGACGAACCCACGACAGCGCTCGATGTGACGACGCAAGCCCAGATCATGGATCTGATGCTCAAGCTCGCCAGCGAACGCGGCACCGCAGTCCTGCTGATCACCCATGACCTCGGGGTCGTCGCCGGGTTCTGCGACACCGTACAGGTGATGTATGCCGGCGGCATCGTCGAGTCAGGGACGGCCGACGAGATCTTCCACAATCCGCAGCACCCGTACACGTGGGGTCTCCTCGGGTCGATGACCCGTCTCGATGAGGCCCAACAGGTTCGCCTCCATTCGATCGCTGGCGCACCACCGTCGGTGATCGATCTCCCGGTCGGATGTCGGTTCCGACCGCGCTGTCAGTTTGCACAGGACGTGTGTGGTCGGATTCTGCCTGCACTCAAACCGGCGGGAGATTCCGGTCATCACGTGGCATGTCACTTCGCGGAGGAACTCGATCTGAAGTCGATCTCAGTGCGCACACCGGTCGACAGGGGAGTCGAGAAAGATGAGGTGGCGTCGTGAGCGACACGGTCGAACAATTCTCCGAGACGAACCCGGCCGACCTCCCCGACGACATCATCATGCGGGTGAACCATCTCGTGAAGGAGTTCCCGATCACCAAGGGAATCTTCTTCAAGAAGCAGGTCGGTGCGGTGCAAGCGGTATCCGACATCTCGTTCGAGATCCGGTCCGGCGAAACCCTCGGTCTCGTCGGTGAGTCCGGATGTGGGAAGTCGACCACCGCTCGAACCGTTCTCCGTCTGTTGCAGCCGACTTCGGGTGACGTGTACTTCCGGTCAGAGGAGAAGGGTGTCGTCAATGTCGCCACCGCCTCGCGGAACCAACTCCGTGCGGTCCGCGAGGAGATGCAGATCGTATTCCAGGACCCGTATGCCTCGCTGAATCCGCGCATGACGGTCGCATCGATCATCGCCGAGCCGCTCACGGTCCACAACGAGGGTGCGAAGGGCGACCGGCTGAGCCAGGTCAAGGAACTTCTCAAGGTCGTCGGACTCCAGCCCGAACACGCCAACCGCTATCCGCATGAGTTCTCCGGAGGTCAGCGTCAGAGGATCGGGATCGCCCGAGCCCTCGCACTCCGTCCGACGTTCCTCGTCCTCGACGAGCCGGTGTCGGCACTGGACGTGTCGATCCAGGCGCAGGTCCTCAACCTGTTGGACGATCTTCAGGAGGAGTTCGGCCTCACGTATCTGTTCATCGCACACGATCTGTCGGTTGTGCGGCATATCTCGAATCGGGTCGCCGTCATGTATCTGGGCAAGATGATGGAGCTGGCAGACAGGGACACGCTGTACGAACGACCGATGCATCCCTACACCCATGCGCTGCTGTCCGCGGTACCGATACCCGACCCGACGATCGAACTCCAGCGCGAACGGATTTTGCTGGAAGGCGACATTCCGCACCCGTCGAACCCACCGTCGGG
>CAYTWC010000109.1:0-6698 GCA_964441975.1 uncultured Acidimicrobiaceae bacterium
CGCATCGCGGAGGACTACGACATCTCCGCCACACTCGACCCGAAGCCGGTCAAAGGCGACTGGAACGGCGCGGGAATGCACACCAACTTTTCCACGAAGGCCATGCGTGAGGGCTATGACCCGATCATTGCAGCCTGCGAAGCGCTCGGAGCGAAGGCTCAGGAGCACGTCGCTGCGTATGGCGCCGGTATCGAGGACCGTCTGACCGGTCACCACGAGACCGCACCGTGGTCCGAGTACTCATACGGTGTGTCTGATCGCGGCGCATCGGTCCGGATCCCGTGGCAGGTCGCTGTCGACAAGAAGGGGTACATCGAGGACCGGCGTCCGAATGCGAACGGAGACCCCTACGTCATCGCCGCCCTGATCACCGAAACGATCTGTGGAGCGCTTGCCTAAAGGAGATTCCAGAACACGGGAGATCCCAGACAGCGAGTTGCGCTTCCTGAAGAGGGAGCGCAACTCCGCGTTTGGGGCAAGAGGCGAGAGGGAAGAGGCAAGAAGCAAGAAGCAAGAAGCAAGAGTCAAGAAGACGGGACCGCGCTGCAAGAACCTGCCCTTCCTTGAGGGAGGGCGGCAGAGGAGCGGCAGCGACGATGCGGGTGGGCAGCGGAGCCCTCTTGTGTACTGGACACTCCAAGCCGAAGGCTCGGCTATCCAGCTCCTCCAGGCTCGCAGGCTCGCAGCCCCACCCGGCTCGGGCGGCGAATCCAACGATTCGCCTGACTCGCCCGCCCTCCCTCAAGGGAGGGCGCACACGAAGACCGGGTACCCCACAAACGTGCCCTCCCTTGAGGGAGGGCGGCAGAGGAGCGGAAGCGACGATGCGGGTGGGTCATTCCGCCGCTGTGTACTGAGTACTCAGTACTGAGTACTCAGATGCCTACGGGGTGAGGGCTCGCACGGTGTCCAGCTGCTGCGTGAAGGCGGTTGTCGCTTCGCCGTAGGCGGTGACTGCCTGCCGCCGGAGGCTCCCGTCGTCGGGGGCGAGGAGGCCATCGATGACGGCATCGGCAGCGGTCACGAGCGCCTGGGAATCGGTGATCGTGTCGGGCCATGCCGGTGGATACGGTTGCGGGACGACCGTCGCGGCGACCTGATTTGCGAGCTCCTGGGCACCGTCGCGCACGGCCACGAATCCGGCCTCAGCCTCGTCTCTGGTCATGCCCGTGTCGTCACGGTTCTCCCAATCCGCGTTGACCTGGTCGAGTTCCGTCTGGAGCTCAGTCGCGACCGTCTCGAACCGGTCGACTTCCTGGAGGAACGCAAGGATTTCGTTCGAAAGGGTCGTCGACGTCGTCGACGGAGCCACCGTCGTGCTCGTCGTCGACGATGTCGTACTCGTCGATGCGGCAACGTCGGCCGCAGGCACCGCGTTCACGACCAGGTATGTGAATCCGATCAACGCGATGATGACGACGGGGAGAACCCACCGGCCCGGCTTTGGATCTGTAGTGCTCACGAACGGGAGCATAGAAGCTCGTGGTCGGTTGCAGCATCATCGCTACGCTCCCGTCATGGATTTATCAGGGAGAAATGCAATTGTCACCGGCGGTGGCGTTCGTGTCGGCCGGGCGATTTCGCTCGCTCTGGCCGATGCCGGAGCAAAGGTGTACATCCACTACAACTCGAGCAGTGACGAAGCGGGCGCGGTGCGCGACGAGATCCTCGCCAACGGCGGGATGGCTTCGATCGGCTCGGCCGACCTGACCGACCCATCGGCGGCGCAGCTGCTGATCGCCGACGCGGAGGCTGCGCTCGGGCCCGTATCGATCCTCGTCAACAGTGCCTCGGCGTTCCACACAGATTCGCTCGCTGATGCAACGCTTGAGAACCTTCGCGAGGCAAGATCGGTGACGCTTGAGTCCCCCGTGATGTTGACGCAGGCGATGGCGAAGGCGATGGACGACGGTCTTGAGGGTGCCGTCGTGAACGTGACGGACGCAAGAACCATGCACCCCTACAAGGAACATCTCTCGTACACGCTCGCCAAGGGCGGGCTCGACACGTTGACCCGCGTGGCCGCCCTCGAGCTCGCACCGAGGATCCGCGTGAACGCGGTCGCCCTCGGTGTGATCCTGCCGCCGGCGGGCAAGACAGACGACTATGCAGCACGGCTTGCGGCGACGCTTCCCCTCGAGCGGGTCGGAGGTACCGAGGTCGTGGGCGAGGCTGTCGTCTTCCTGTGCCGAAACGACTTCATCACAGGTGAGATCATCCGGCTTGACGGCGGAGCCCACCTCCAATGACGGACGACCACTTCGAAACCAATCTCGATCAGGTCATGATCAAGGACCTGTCGGTCCAGGGAATCCTCGGCATCAATCCGGAGGAGCGCACCACCAAACAGGAGGTTCTCGTCAACGCAACGCTGTGGGTCGACACGCGCGCGGCAGGAGTGTCGGACGACATCGATGACGCTGTGAACTATCGGACAATCACGAAGCAGATGATCGCCCACATCGAGAGCGGAGAGCCGATGCTCGTCGAGCGTCTCGTCCAGGAGCTGGCGGACATATGCCTCGACGATCCCCGTGTCGAACACGTCGACATCTCGGTGGAGAAGCCGGGTGCGTTGCGACACGCACGATCGGTGGGAATCAGAATCACCCGATCGCGTGTTGACTAGACACACCAAGAAAGGGGAACGATGAACCCCCATAGTGAACGCGCAGTGGTGCTTGCCGGGTCGAACGTCGACCGTGATCGCTGCCTCCCCGAAGCAATCCGATTGCTGCGACGACGCACGGACCTGATGGTCGAACGTGTAAGTGCCTGTTTTGACACGGTCGCCGTAGGGAATGAAGACGCCCCCGACTTCTACAACGCGGCGATCGTCGTCGGGACGGATCTGACACCCGAGGAGCTCAGGGCGGTGCTTCACGGTATCGAGGATGATCTCGGTCGGGTGCGCACGGACGATCCGAACGAACCCCGCACCATCGACCTCGACATCATCTTCTACGGCGACCTCGTGAAGGAATTCGATGGATGGGCGATACCTGATCCCGAACTCGAGTCCCGCCCACACATCGCTGTTCCCGTCGCCGATGTCGCCCCGGATTGGATACACCCTGTCACCGGCCGCACTGCGGCTGAGATCGCCGCCGGATTCGACATGCCCGATGCGGTGATGCCCGAGATGAAGGGGACCTTCGTCCCTCCGTATGTCGCCCGTGCGTCAGGGTTCGACGACGAGATCGAGGTGTATGCCCCGAAACTCGAAGACCTCATCCGATCCCAACTGGTCGAGATCGGGGAGGATCCCGACCGTGAAGGGCTCCAGCGCACGCCACTGCGTGTCGCGAAGGCGTTGGACTATCTGACGAGTGGGTACACGACGTCGCTCGACGAAGTCGTGAATGACGCGATCTTCGATGCAGAGGACGCAGAAGAAATGGTCGTCGTACGCGACGTGGAGTTCTACTCGATGTGCGAACACCACATGCTGCCGTTCTTCGGTAATGCCACCGTTGCGTATCTCCCGAAGGGAAAGATCATCGGCCTTTCGAAGATCGCCAGAATCGTGGATGTCTACGCCCGTCGTCTCCAGGTCCAGGAGCGGCTCACGAACCAGGTGGCCGACGCCATGACCGAGATTCTGTCCCCGCACGGAGTCGGTGTCGTGATGGAGGGAAAGCACCTTTGCATGATGATGCGGGGCGTCCAGAAGCAGGAGTCGAACATGGTGACGAGTGCGATGCGTGGGACATTTCGCTCGGACCCTCGCACACGAGCAGAGTTCCTCGACCTCGTGACATAGAACGGCGACCTGGCACCGAGCGTGGCCGGCTTCCCGACCGAGTGGCCTTGCCCGCTACCCTCATGCCATGACAATCGTCGACACGATGGATCGGCCACTTCGTGATCTCCGGATCTCGGTGACGGACCGATGCAGCTTCAGGTGTGTGTATTGCATGCCGCGCGAGATCTACGACGATCACGTGTACCTCAGCCGCGCCGACGTTCTCACCTATGCCGAGATCACGAGACTCGCGGAGATAGCCGTCGGGTTGGGTGTGACCAAGATCCGCCTCACAGGCGGTGAGCCCCTGCTGCGTCGCGAGGTCACGAAACTTGTCAGCTCGCTTGCCGACATCGACGGTGTCTCGGATCTCGCGATGACGACGAACGGACTCCAGCTTTCGAAGATGGCCGGCGCGTTGGTCGAAGCCGGACTCGGTCGCGTCACGGTGAGTCTCGACGCGATCGACGACGACCGATTCCGTTCGATGATCGACACGGACGTTCCCGTTTCGGTGGTTCTTGATGCCATTGCGGATGCGGCCGACGCCGGGCTCGGCCCGATCAAGGTCAATGCCGTCGTGCGCAAAGGCTGGAACGAGGACCAGATCGTGCCCCTCGCCGACTACTTCCGTGGAACGGGACACATTCTCCGGTTCATCGAATACATGGACGTGGGAACGACGAACCAATGGAAACTGGATGAGGTCGTCTCATCGGCTCAGACGGCCGAGATGATCGCAGCCGAGTGGCCCATCGAGCCGGTCGTAGCGACGTACCAGGGTGAGGTCGCCAATCGATGGCGATACGTCGACGGGCAGGGTGAGATCGGGTTCATCTCATCGGTCAGTCAACCATTCTGCGGATCGTGCACGAGGCTCCGGCTGTCCGCCGAAGGCAGCCTGTACACGTGCCTGTTCGCCGGCGAGGGAACCGATGTCCGCGGTCCGATGCGTGACGGAGCAAGCGACGACGAACTCGTCGCCCTGTTCACCGATGTCTGGACACGTCGTGGCGATCGATACTCCGAGCTCAGGGGAGGCGTGCCGCTGCCGACGCCGAAAGTGGAAATGAGCTATATCGGCGGCTAGCGGGTCGCTTCGAGTCGATTCCGGCTCCGGTGGCGGTGTGAACTACATTTCGACGCATGACTGATTCCACGCAGCAGGCACCATCGACCATCGCCATCGACGAACTCGTCGCGAGGGCATCAGAACTGCCGAGCAAGCCGGCCATCATCGACAGCTCCGGATCGACGACGTACGGTCAGCTGGTCGACCGTTCGAGGCGACTGGCCGTTGCGCTGCTCGATGGTGAGGCTGATCTCTCCGAACGACGCGTCGCGTATCTCGTGGAGTCGTCGGCCACATGGGTGGTCGCCCAATGGGGAATCTCGCGGGCAGGGGGCATTTGTGTCCCGCTGCTCGGACGCCTACCGAATCCCGAGCTCGAATACATCCTCGATGACAGCGATGCGGACATCATCCTGTCCGATGAAGCGAACCGTGACCGGGTCGCCGCACTCGCCCAGGCCAAGGGACTCCGGTTCGGAGTCGTTGAGGACAGGGTTCGCGAGACGACTCCGACAGAGCTCGCGCTCCCCGAGCTCTCTCCCGACCGGGGCGTCATCATCATGTACACGAGTGGGTCGACCGGGAAACCGAAGGGTGTCGTGTGGACGCATCGCAGTCTCATGACCCAGATCCGTGTTCTCAACGAGAGTTGGGGTTGGTCGTCGGAGGATGTTTCCCTCCTTGTGCTCCCGCTGCATCACGTACACGGCGTTGTCAACGTGGTTACGAGTGGCCTGCTCGCGGGTGCAACGTGTCGCATCCCGGCGGCAACGGGCGCTGACGCGATCTGGAGCCAATTCGTCGATCACGAGATTTCGGTGTTCATGGCGGTCCCGACCATCTACCACCGCCTCATCGCCGCCTGGGATGCTGCGTCGGCCGGAGAACAGCACAAGATGAGTCAAGCCGCCCATCGGCTGCGCCTCATGATCTCGGGTTCGGCCGCGCTCCCGATCACCGTGCTCGACCGATGGCGTGAGATATCGGGCCACACGCTTCTTGAGCGGTATGGCATGACTGAACTCGGCATGGTGTTGTCGAACTCGCTCGGCGAGCGGGTCGCAGGCGCGGTCGGGCGTCCGCTGCCGACTGTCGAAACCCGGATCGTCGATGATGAGGGGACGGTTCTATCGATCCCAGCATCCGGTCATCTCCAGGTGAGAGGGCCGAGCGTCTTCAGGGAGTATTGGAATCGGCCCGAACAGACGGCGGAGGCATTCGACGATGGCTGGTTCATGACCGGTGACGTCGTGTCCGTCGATGCTTCCGGGGTCCATCGCATCCTCGGACGCGACAGTGTCGACATCATCAAGACCGGCGGTGAAAAGGTCTCCGCACTTGAGATCGAGGACATCCTGCGCGAACACGACGCGATCAGTGAATGTGCAGTCGTCGGGATTCCGGATCCGGAATGGGGAGAGCGCGTCGCCGCAGCGGTCGTCACGGCACCGGGGGCGAGCCTCGATCTCGATGCGTTGAGGGACTGGGCTCGTCCACGGATGGCGCCGTTCAAGATGCCGACGCTTCTGCGCTCCGTCGATGCGCTGCCCCGCAACGCCATGGGCAAGGTCGTCAAGCCGGAAGTCGTCGAAGGATTCGGCGACGTAGACGCATAGGTCCGACGTGATCGACGGACGATCCTGAAGGTCACATCGGAATCGGGACCCTTGAATCAGACCCGGTGATTTGACAACGTGCAGCCATGGAACCCGCCATGGTGTACATCAGTGTCGTCGCCCTTGTCTTCGGACTCTGGCTCCTCGGTGAGCGGGTCTGGATCGTCGGCGTCGCGATCGTGAATCGCGAGTGGCCATCGCATCTCGGGTCGTCGGTCGCTCGGATCGCCGTGATCGGCATCGTCACGTTGACTTTGGTGCGGGT
>CAYTWC010000110.1:0-6687 GCA_964441975.1 uncultured Acidimicrobiaceae bacterium
CCTACAGTGTTGCTCCTGCATCTGATCGAGACTCTGGAGGAACAGGTGGACATTCCGATTGCGGCATTGGCTCCGGTCATCATCCTGGCGCTTGCGTTCGTCGGCTATTGCCTATTCGATCTGTCGCGCAGCGAAGTGCGGTACATGCCGAAATGGCTGTGGGCACTGGTGTGCATCCTCTCGATCCCCCTCGGGGGCATCGTCTACCTACTCATCGGCAGGGAACCGGGTTCGCAACGATGATCGAAACGGATTCGCTGTCGAAACGCTACGGCTCGACGACGGCGGTTGACGATGTGAGCCTGCAGGTCGGGGAGGGCTCGGTGTTCGGCCTCGTCGGTTCGAATGGTGCCGGGAAGACAACTTTGTTGGGTCTCCTCGCAGGACTCAAGCGACCGTCGTCGGGGTCGCTGCGCATCGGGGCCGAATTCCACGAGGTCGCTGTGCTCCCTGACACCCCCCGGTTCGACGACTGGCTCACAGGTCGCGAGGTGGTCGACCTCGCCGCGTCTCTCGTCGGCGCAGGACGCGATCGGGCGGGCACCGTGTTGTCCGAGGCCGGATTGGCAGACGCCGCTGATCGGGCCGTCGGCGGGTACTCGCGAGGAATGCTCCAAAGGCTCGGCGTCGCGTGTGCGGTCGTGGGAAATCCACGCGTGCTGCTGCTCGACGAACCCGCGTCTGCCCTCGACCCTCTCGGTCGGAAAGAGGTGCTGGATCTGGTCGGTCGGCTCCGCGGTAACGCCACCGTGCTGTTCTCGAGCCACATCCTCGCCGACGTCCAACAGGTGTGCGACTCGGTCGGGATCCTCGATCACGGGAGACTGCTGTTCCAGGGCCCTATCGACGACCTCCTGAAAGGCGCCGCTGTTCCGCGATATGTCGCAAAGATCCGTCAACCGCTCGAGCCCGTCGTGGAATCGCTCAGGGTGCAGCCTTGGATCGTCGGAATCGAGCAGATCGGTCCCGACGAGATCGCGATGACCCCCGCAACCCTCGACGATGCTGAGATCCGGCTGGTTCGTGCGCTTGCGGACGCCGACGCCCGTGTCGTTTCCCTTGCGCCTGAGGCGGTTTCGCTCGAACGGGCGTTCCTCGAGGTGACATCGTGACCCTTTGGCGGTTGGAGTGGTTGAGGCTCTTGAGAACCAAGCGCTGGGTCGTCGTGTTCGGTGTCTTCCTGTTCTTTGGCCTGGTCGGCCCTCTCACCGCAAGGTATCTCGCTGAGATCCTCGATATGGCGGGCGGGGAGCTATCCGGATCGGTCATCGAGCTGCCGCCTCCGATTCCCGCCGACGGGATGGTCCAGTTTGCGTCCAACGCGATGCAGCTCGGCACGTTGGTCGTCGTTGTGGTTGCGGCTGGTGCCCTGGCGTTCGACTCCATTCCCGAGATGGGTGTATTCCTCCGTTCGAGGGTTCGGGGTGTCGAGCGCATCCTCGCTCCGAGATTCGTGATCACGTCTTCTGCCGTCGTCTTGGCCTTTGCCGTCGGTGCTGGGGCGGCCTGGTATGAGACGTGGGTTCTGATCGGTGCTCCCGACCTCGGTTCCGTCGTCATCGGGGTGCTGCTCGGAAGCCTCTTCCTCGTCTTCGCGGTGGCGCTCGTCGCTGCGGTCGCCGGCATGGCGGGTTCGGTGCTGAGCACCGTGATAGTCTCCGTCGTGATACTGCTCTTGATGCCGATCGTGGGGGCCGTTCGGGCCGTTGGCGTGTGGCTGCCCTCGCATCTTGCCGGCGCGATCAGCGCGCTCGCCACGGGGGAGACCGAAGCGACCGACTACCTCGGTGTCGCTGTGGTCACGATCGTCGCAACGTGCCTACTGCTGTGGGTCGCCGTCGTCGTGGCACGCCGCCGTGAGCTGTGATGAGTCGGGACCCGGGCCAACGACTCGGAGTCATTGCGCGATTAGCCTGACCGGCTGAGTCTTTGACAAGGAGTTCCAATTGGTGTCAGAAGCCGACTACCGACTGCCCCGTTCGGTCATCCCGAACCACTACGACATCTTGCTCGAGCCCGACCTCGAGAAGGCTGTCTTCGACGGGAACGTGGGCATCGATGTCGACATCGCGGAACCCACCACGGACGTCGTCCTCAACGCGATCGAACTGGAGATCGCGACAGCGACCGTGACACAGGGTGATGTGGTTCAACATGCGACCATCTCGATGGATACGGAATCGGAACGCGCGACCCTCACGGTGGCCTCCGAGCTCGCTACTGGGTCTGCAAGGATCGACATCGCCTTTGCCGGTGTGCTCAACGACGACCTCCGCGGCTTCTATCGGTCCGTGTACACGGTCGATGGTGTCGAGAAGGTGATGGCGACGACCCAGTTCGAAGCCACCGACGCACGGCGTGCCTTCCCTTGCTGGGACGAGCCCGACCTCAAAGCGACATATGGGGTCACACTCGTCGTCGACGACGGACTGATGGCGGTCTCGAATACATCCGAGACAGGTAGGCGGACACTCGAGAGTGGCAAGATCGAGGTCTCGTTCGCCGACACCATGAAGATGTCGACCTACCTCGTGGCGTTCATCGTCGGCGAACTCGTTGCAACGGATCCAGTCGATGTCGATGGCACACCCCTGCGGATCATCGCTCCTCCCGGCAATGAGCATCTGACCGAGTTCGCTCTCGACATGGGTGCACACGCGCTTCGGTTCTTCTCCGAGTACTACGACATCCCGTATCCGGGCGACAAACTCGATCAGGTTGCGATCCCCGACTTCGCGTTCGGTGCGATGGAGAACCTCGGATGTATCACCTACCGCGAGACCGCTCTGTTACTCGACCCGGCAACCGCCACGCAGGGAGAAATGACGCGTGTGGCTGACGTCATTGCACATGAGATCGCCCACATGTGGTTCGGTGACCTCGTGACGATGCAGTGGTGGAACGGCATCTGGCTCAACGAGGCATTTGCGACCTTCGCCGAGATGAAGTGTGTGCATGCATACCGCCCGGAGTGGGAGCGGTGGCTGTCGTTCTCATCGATGCGTGCAATCAGCCAGGAGACCGATGCGTTGTCGGCGACCCGCCCGATCGAGATCGAAGTCGCCTCGCCCGAGGACGCCAACGCGATGTTCGATGTGCTGACCTATCAGAAGGGTTCGTCGGTTCTCCGCATGCTCGAGCAGTACCTCGGGGAGGAGCAGTTCCAGGCCGGCGTAACGGCGTACCTCAAGCAGCACGCGTATGGCAATACGGACACGCCGGACCTGTGGGCAGCGCTCGAAGCCGCATCCGGAGAACCGGTCGGCGAGATCATGGACACGTGGATATTCCAGGGCGGGTATCCGCGTCTCAATGTCGAACGCGATGGTGAGAACTATCGCTTGACGCAGGAGCATTTCAGGCTCATAGGCGACGGAGATTCCACGTGGAAGATTCCGGTCCTCTACTCATCCTCCGATGGTGACGGGAAGGTCATCGTCGGCGAGGAACCAGTCACGGTCGAAGCTGCCGATGACGTCATCTTCGATGCCGGGGGAGAAGGGTTCTTCCGCGTCAACTACGACGAGGAGCTCCTTCGAGGTGTCACCGACCGCTTCACGGAGCTCAGCCCGATCGAACGGTATTCGATGGTGTCCGACACCTACGCGGCGGTGCTCAAGGGTGACATCGGTTCGGGCGAATACCTGCGCTTGGTTTCGCGGCTCAAGGATGAGGAAGAAGTCGATGTGTGGTCCATCGCACTGAGCGGTGTCGGCGAGCTCGACCGAGTGATCTCATCCGATGACCGTCCCAAGATGCAAGCATTCGTGCGGTCACTCGTCGCAAGGAAGGTGGCGGAACTCGGATGGAATCCGACCACGGACGAGTCCGATCGCACTCGCCAGATGCGTGGTCTGCTTCTCCGCACGTTGGGCACCTTGGGTGACGACCAGGACACCATCGCTGAGGCCCGCAATGTCTACAGGAGCGACGCCAAGGTCGATGCCGAGGTGGCCGAGGCTGCACTGATGATCGTGGCTGCGAAGGATGACGGAGCGCTCTTCGATGAGCTGATCGCGAAATCGAACGAGGCGAAGAACCCGCAGCACAAGATCAAGTACCTCAGGGCGGCCACTCAACTCGGAAGTCCCGAGACTGCCGAGCGGTTGTTCGGGATGATCCTCGACGGAACCGTGCGGACGCAGGACTCGTTCTGGGTGCTCGCGTTGCTGCTCGGCCATCGCGACAACGGGCCGATGATCTGGGAGCTCATCACCCAGAACTGGGACCAGGTCATGGCGGTGTTGCCTCCGGCGACGAAACGTCGCGTCCTCGACCTGCTGCCGAATCGATCGGAACCGGACGTGGCGAAATCGATCGAAGCCTGGTTCGACGATCACGACATCCCGGGCGGCGCACTCGCCATCAAACAACAGCTCGAACTCCTTCGGGCCAATGTCGCATTGCGCGAGCGAGAGGCAGCGAACATGGGCGGTGTTTTGGAGCAGCTCACCTAGCGGTACACCCGCAGCTTCTCACAAGCCGATTGGGTACGCGGAGCCGCCGAATGGGCGGCACTGGGGTCGCGTCGATAGCCCATCGCATGCAGCTCGGACGAGATAACTACATTGCGTCTGAGAACGAAGGGAGATCTCGTGGACGTCGTCGTCGACGGTTCGCCGCTCACGGTCGAAGATGTCGTGGCTGTCGCAACCCGTCACGCAAGAGCCGTCGCTGGTCCAGATCTCGGAGAGACCATGCGACCGGCGAGGGAGCTCGTGCAGCGGGTCGTCGACAACGACGAGACCGTGTACGGCATCACCACCGGTTTCGGCGCGCTGGCAAGCACGCGGATTCCTCCCGACCGGGCGACCGATCTGCAATACGACCTGATTCGCAGTCACGCGGCGGGTGTCGGTGACCTGATGTCTCGCGAGACCGTCAGAGCAATGCTCCTCTGCCGAGCAAGGACGCTCGCCCAAGGCTATTCCGGCGTCCGGCCCGACGTCGTCCATGCCCTGCTGGCGTTGCTCGACAATGACATCCTTCCAGCGGTCCCTGCGCAAGGTTCGGTCGGTGCGTCGGGTGATCTTGCTCCGTTCGCCCATTTGGCGCTCCCCCTCATCGGCGAGGGGTTCGTGCTTGGCGACGACGGGCCTGTGCCGTCCCTCCCTGCGCTCGAAGCGGCAGGGCTCGAGCCCCTCAAGCTTGAGGCAAAAGAGGGTTTGTCCCTCCTCAACGGGACCGAAGGCATGCTCGCACAGGGTTGTCTCGCTGTCGCGCGGGCGAAGCAGCTCGTCGATGCGGTCGATGCTGCCTGTGCCCTCAGCGTCGAGGCGTTGATGGGTTCGTCCCGACCGTTCGATGCCCGCATCCACCAGCTGCGTCCCCACGAGGGGCAGGTCGAGTCGGCCCGCCGCATCAGTGATCTCCTGGCTGGGTCCGCGATCTCAGAATCCCATCACGACGACTTCGCTCATCAGGTTCAGGATGCCTACAGCCTCCGCTGTGCGCCCCAGGTCCATGGTGCGGTCCGCGACACGATCACTCACGCTGAGCGGATCTTCAACGTTGAACTCGGAGCCGTCGTGGACAACCCGATCGTGTTCGCTGCCGACGGCGAGGTTGTGTCAGCCGGCAACTTTCACGGTCAGCCACTCGCATTTGCACTGGACTTCCTCGCGATAGCCGTCGCCGAACTCGGGTCGATATCGGAAAGGCGAACCGACCGAATGCTCGATCCGACTCGGTCGAGCGGGTTGACGCCGTTCCTTGCGACGACGCCCGGGGTGTCGAGCGGCTACATGATCACCCAGTACACCGCCGCAGCGATCGTCGCCGAGAACCGGGTGTTCACCCATCCTGCGTCGGTCGACACGATTCCTACGTCAGGCCTGCAGGAAGACCATGTGTCCATGGGCTGGGGTGCGGCCACCAAGCTGGCGACGGTCATCGACAACACCCGGAGAGTCATCGCGATCGAACTCATGTGTGCCGCACAGGGTGCCGAGCAGCGTCAGCTGTCTCTTGCCAACGGGACGCGGGCGGCGAAGGATGCGGTCCGAAGCGTGTGTTCACCGCTCGTCGCGGATCGGCCACCTGGTCCTGACATCGAGGCCATCGCCGGATTGATCGAATCCGGCGCATTCGATGTAGCCAACCGAACGATTTGGGAGGATCCGACATGACCGACTCCACTGCTGCATTCGCCTACGGCACCGGGCCGAGGACGGTCCGAGCTCCCCGTGGGTCGGAGCTCACCACGAAGGGGTGGCTCCAAGAAGCTGCCCTGCGATGTCTGCTCAACAATCTCGACCCTGAGGTCGCGGAGATCCCTCACGAGTTGGTCGTCTACGGCGGTCGCGGGAAAGCGGCCCGCAATTGGGAGTCGTTCGACGCGATCGTCCGGAGCCTCACCGAGCTGGAATCGGACGAGACGCTGCTCGTCCAGTCGGGCAAACCGGTCGGACGCTTCCGAACCCATGAGATGGCGCCACGCGTCCTGATCGCCAACTCGAACCTCGTCCCCGATTGGGCGGATTGGAGACACTTCTGGGACCTCGAGGACGCCGGTCTGATGATGTATGGCCAGATGACCGCCGGTTCGTGGATCTACATCGGTACCCAAGGAATCCTCCAAGGCACGTACCAAACGTTCGTCGCCATCGCAGATCTGCGTTTCGGCGGAACGCTGAAGGGCACGCTCACCCTCACGGCCGGTCTCGGAGGGATGGGCGGTGCGCAACC
>CAYTWC010000111.1:0-6658 GCA_964441975.1 uncultured Acidimicrobiaceae bacterium
GGCGACGACCACCACAACCTGGACCGTCACCCCATCAGGCGTGGTGATCTGACTCATGGGAAATCAGATGCGCTCGCGGAGCCATGCGATGTCGGCTGCCTGGTCGTCGTCGTCGCCGGGGGTCTCGACGATGGCCGTGACGTCAGCCTGACGGATGATCGCGGGCACCAGGTCCTCGGGTATCTGGCCCTTGCCGAAGTTTGCGTGCCGGTCCCGGTTCGACCCGGCTTCGTCACGCGAATCGTTGGCGTGGACGAGGGTGACGCCGTCGGTGAGCCCCGCTATGAGGTCCACCGCGTTCTCCATGTCCTGACCGGCGGCCCACGTGTGGCAGGTGTCGAGACAGACACCGACGTTGAGACCGCCGATCGCCTCCCAGAGCGGTCCGTAGTTCGTCAGATCCTGCATCACCGAGTTGCCGCTCCCTGCCGTGTTCTCCACGAGGATCGGAACCGTGACCTCGAACGAGTCGAGCGCCTTTCTCCACCGCTCGAAACCGACCGTGACATCTTCGTCCTCACCGACGGAACCTCCGTGGACGATCACACCGAGCGCTCCGATCGCTTCCGCAGCCTTCACCGTCTGCGCGAGCGTCTTCCTCGACGGAATGCGGACCCGGTTGTTCGGCGATGCGAGGTTCATCAGATACGGCGAATGGACGTAGATGTCGATCGGCGACGCCTTCAGCTCGTCGGCGTCGTCGCGTGGGACAGGCGCTTTCCATGACTGCGGATTGGCGAGGAAGATCTGGACGGCTTCGGCGTCGCGTTCGGCCGCGGCCCGCAGTGGGTCCTTTGGGCTGACGTGTGCCCCGATCTTCATGCGTCCTCCTCGGGAGCGGTGTCCGGGATGTCGACCACCGTCTCCCACATCATCGCTGGCTCGGGTTGGGGTCGTGGCGTCGTCGGGCGGGTGGCGTAGTCACGCGCTCCTTGGGCTGCGAGGGCGATCTCGGTGACATTGCGGGTCCAATCGTGGGCGTCGATGTGAAGCTCCGAACCGACCCACTCGGCACCGGCGACTTCCTCCGGGATGGTCGCAGGGTCCTTGATGGCAACCACCAACTGTTCTCTGACGGACCCGTCATAGACATCCTCCACGACCGCGCTCGTGACGTACGAGATCTGTGACCACGGAATCAGGACGTCGGGCTGCTGCGCACCGATCTGGGCGTAGAGGCCGTCGTCGCGGACGTCGACCACGGGTTTACGGCGGAACAACTCGACGAGAGCCGACCCGATGAGGAGCACACCGACGCCCACGAGCGCGGCGCCCCAGATCAGGTCCCCTCGCTGCTGGGCGCGACCGCGGGTCGAAAGGGCATCGGGGGCTCCCTCGGGAACTGTCGAGATCCAATGGAAGAACATGATGTCCATCGCAGCGACGAGGAGGATGATGCCGACGAGTCCGATCACGAACATCCGGAACGGCTGGCGGAAGGCATGCATGTCAGTCACCCACTCCGAGGTCTGCTGGCGTCACGACCGCTGCGTACGGAATTCCCAAAGCTGCAAGTTTCGCCGCGGCAGCACCGTCGGAGCGGTCGACGAGGGCGACCGCGCTGACAACCTGGACGTCGGCCTGACGAAGCGCGTCGATGGCCTCGCACAGCGCCGATCCGGTCGTGGTTGTGTCCTCGAGCGCTACGACTCTTGAGCCTGCCGCGATCGGACCCACGAGACGTCCACCGGTGCCGTGGTCCTTCGCCTCTTTCCTGATCGAGAACGCCTCGAGCGATCTCCCCGATCTCGACGCTGCGATTGCTGTTGCGACTGCGATCGGATCGGCACCAAGGGTCATCCCACCGACGGCGTCCACATCGTCGGGAACGAATTCGAGGACCGCCTCACCCACCGCGACCGCTCCTGCCCCCGAAAACGTCGTCTGACGTGCGTCGATGTACCACGACGAGGTTTCGCCCGACCGAAGCGTGAATGGCCCGTCGGTTCGCACGGAATATGCACTCAAATGCGCCAACAGTGCGGATTTCTGGGGCGAAAAAGAATTCAAGAAAATCTCTCAAGTCGGACCATGTATTGCCGATACAGTAGTCAGACAGGATGCCTTCCTAACCTCCCGTCTAAGCCCGAACCGGGGCCGCCGAAAGGCGGCCCTGCGTTCTTTCTGGGGTTTCTCGCCGAGTACTCAGTACCACAGACCTGCCCCGCGCATGCCCGAAGTGGCACTGTGTACTGAAAACTGGGTACTGAGTACTCTTCAGCGATGGACATTGTATTTATCAGACATGGACAGCCGAAGTGGGCTGTCGACGGACTGTCCCAGGTCGATCCCTATCTCACCGACCTCGGACAGGAACAGGCGGAACTCGCCGCCAAGCGCATCGCTTCCGAGGAGCGAAAGGCAACCGAACTCGTTGTCTCACCTGCCCTCCGCTCCCAACAGACGGCGAGTCCTATTTCGGACGCAACCGGGCTGGAGATCTCGACGGTGGACGACCTCCTCGAGGTCGGCATGCCGGACTGGACCGGAGTGACCGAAGAAGCCGTCATCAAGATCTTCAAGACCACGAGGCACCGGACCCCCGAGGAGTGGTGGGAAGGTCTTGAAGGTGGCGAGTCGTTCCGCGACTTCCACAATCGCGTGACGACGGCTCTGGATCAACTCCTCGCCGAGCGAGGCGTGACCAAGGACGACACGGACCCGAACCTGTGGCACTGCGAAAACGACGACGCGCGGATCGTGATCGTCGCCCACGGTGGTACGAACTCGGTCGCCCTCACGCACCTTCTCGGCATTCCACCGTCACCATGGGAGTGGGAGAAGTTCGTGCTGTTCCACGCATCATTCGCCAGGGTCAAGGTGCTCCCTCTCGCAGGCAACCACGTGATGAGCCTGCGTACGTTCAACGATCAGGATCACATCCCCCTCGAACTGCGAAGCCGCTGAGCGCCTGACCGCCGGCACCGTTCAACCGGCCGTGTGCCCGGATATGGGTCTACCCGGTGTTTCGCAGTCCTGCGGCTATGCCGTTGACCGTGAGGAGAAGCGCCCGTCGGAGATCCTCGTCTTCGACCTGATCCCGTCGGTGTCGTTCCAGCAAGTTCACCTGGAGCCGGTGGAGCGGCTGGAGGTAGGCGTCGCGCACTCGCAATGTGCGTTGCAGCACCGGGTTGCTGTCGAGCAGCGTCACCTCTCCGGTGATGGCGAGCACCTCGGCCACGGTCCGCTCGTATTCGTCCTTGATGACCGAGAAGATGCGGGCGTGCGAGACATCGTCGGCAAGCGTCTCGACGTACCGCTCTGCGATCGTCAGATCGGTTTTGGAGAGCGTCATCTCGACGTTGGAGATGAAGGTCGAGAAGAAGGCGAGCCGCCGATACATGTCGGCGATGGTCGGACCGTGACCGTTGGCCCGCGCCGCGGCCAGCCCGGAGCCGACACCGAACCACCCCGGGATGATCTGACGACTCTGGGTCCAGCCGAACACCCACGGGATCGCTCGGAAGTCGTCGAGCGATCCTGCACCGTCGGGGCGACGCGACGGTCGCGATCCGAGGTGGAGGGAACCGAGTTCTTCGACGGGCGTCGCGTTGAGGAAGTACGACAAGAACCCGTCCGATTCGACGAGTGATCGATACGACGCAAAGGCCGATGCCGACACCTCGTCCATCGTGTCATGCCATCGATCGAGGTCTTCTTGCGAGCGGCGCGGCGTGCGGTGCAGCAGCGAAGCGTCGAGCGCTGCCGACAGGGTGAGCTCCAGGTTCTTCTCCGCAAGTTCGCCGAGACCGTATTTGTCGGAGATGACCTCCCCCTGTTCCGTGATCTTGATCAGCCCGTCGACCGTGCCCCATGGTTGGGCGAGGATGCTCTCGTAGGTCGGTCCGCCGCCGCGACCGATCGTCCCACCGCGTCCATGGAACAAGCGGAGGGTGACGTCGTGCTCGGCCGCCACATCCCTGAGTTGCTGCTGGGCCTTGTAGATCTCCCACTGGGACGTCGTGATGCCCCCGTGTTTGTTCGAGTCCGAGTACCCGAGCATCACTTCCTGCACATCACCGCGGAGTCCGACGAGCTTGCGATACGACGGCTCCGAGAAGAGCTCTCCGAGAATCGCACCAGCAGCTCGCAACTCATCGGTCGTTTCGAGAAGCGGGACGAAGCCGATCCGCGCGATGTCATTGTCGAGGTCGACAAGGCCGGCTTGGCGTGCGAGGACGACGGGCGCAAGGACGTCAGCCGGACCGCGGGTCATCGAGATGATGTAACTCTCGATCGTCTGTTCACCGAAGCGATCCTTCAGATCGGCAACGACCCGGAACACGTCCATCGTCTCGCTGGCATCGGCGCTCGTCGGCGGCTTCGCCTCCGCGTCACCCGTAAGAAGGGCGGCATAGCGCTCACCGACCGGCACATCCGATGGTCCGAACATCTCCTCGATCACGTCGTGGTGTTTGCTGGCGTGTTGGCGGATGTCCATCGTCGCCAGATGCAACCCGAATGCAGCAGTGGTGCGACACAGCCGTGCGACCATTCCGGACGCCACGAGTCCGCCTTCGTGGTCGACGAGGGAGCGGTGGATCATCGTGAGGTCGTCAAGGACCTCGGAAGTCCCGCTGTATCGAGGGAGATCATCGGCTCCGTCACCTTCGAGATGCGTCTGGGTATTGAGAAGACGCTGGTGGATGAACGCCAACTTGAGCCGATACGGCTCTTCGGCGTCGAGTAGACCGAATGTTTCCTGGACACTCGGCATCTCGGCTCTCTCGCGGTCCAAGCTGTCGATGAGTTCTTTGTTGACTGCTCGGATGCGGGTCGAGGTCGACAGGTCCCTTGCCAACTCACGGACGGCCGTGACCAGGTTGCGGACAGCGTGGACGTGCTGGGCTTCGACGATCGATGCCGTCAGATCAGCGGTGATGAACGGATTGCCATCTCGATCTCCCCCCACCCACGTTCCGAATGTGATCGGACTCCGATCGACCGGAACCGAGATCCCGATGCGTTCCATCTCGTTGGCGAACGTGTCGAGCACCTCGGGGACGGCAGTGCGGAACAATTCATCGAAGTAGTACATCACCGACGTTGCCTCGTCCTGGGGATTCGGACGTCCTCGACGGAGCTCATCCGTCTGCCAGATGAGATCGATGAGTTCGGCGATGCGTCGGTCTGCCTTCCGGTGATCGGCGGATGTGGAACGACCGTCAAGACGGTCGTGGAGGAGCATCGCGATCGTGTTGAGCTTCGACAGGATGGATCGACGGGAGGCCTCCGTCGGGTGCGCGGTGAACACCGGACGCACGTCGAGCCTGGCGAGCAGTTCGTCGACCATGTCCGGGTCGAGTCGTGCCACCGAGATCTGGTCCACCGACCGTTCGAGCCAGCCCCGGTGACGGACGGTCCGCGCGGACAGCTCGTCGAGTCGGTGCGTCTGTTCGGCCACATTGGCCAGATAGAAGTACGTCGTGAAGGCACGGACGAGCGTTTCAAGCTGTTTCACGTCGAGGCCATCGAGCACCTCGTCGAGTGCATCGTCCTGGAGCGAGGAGGATCCACGAAGAGACCGTGTCGCTGATCTCACGGTCTCGACGAGGTCGAGCAGGTCCCTGCCTTCCTGACGCACGAGCGAATCGCCGAGCTGGTGACCGAGGCGCCGGATGTCAGCACGCAACGCCTCGTCTTTCGGGCCGAGGTCGGATGACGTCAGTTCATCCACAACGTTCTCCCATGTTGATCCGTCCGCACATGACCCACTCGCATACCGCCGGTAGTCATCGACCGTAGCGGCGTTCCCTCCGTGTGAAATCGCGCAGGGCCCTCAGGAAGTCGACGTATCGGAATGCGGGCCAATAGACATCGACGAACGAGTACTCGGCATACGCCGCCTGCCACCGCAGGAAGGTGCTCAGCCTAACCCCACCGCTCGTGCGTATGACAAGATCCGGATCCGGAACTTCGGCGGTGAAGAGATGTGCCGACAAGAGGGTCTCGTCGATGTCTTCCGGACTGATTTCGCCTCGCTCCACCTTCTTCGCGATCGCCTGCATCGCTCGCGTGATCTCCTGACGCGCTCCGTAGTTGAAGGCAAAGATGAGGCGAAGACCGGTATTGCCCGCGGTCTTGGCTTCCGACTCGTCGATCAAAGCGGCGATGTCGCCCGGTAACCCATCGCGGACTCCGATCACCTGAATCCGAACCCCCTGGCGGTGAAGCCGGTCGAGATCGCGACGGATGAACATCCGCAGAAGGCCAAACAGGAACTCGACCTCGGCAACGGGCCGCGACCAGTTTTCCGACGAGAAACTGAAGAGTGTCAGGTAGTCGACCCCAAGATCGGTCGCGGCATTGACGGTTCGGCGGACCGCCTCCACGCCGCGGCGATGCCCCTCGCTGCGGGGAAGTCCACGCGCCTGAGCCCACCGTCCGTTGCCGTCCATGATGATCGCAACATGGCGCGGCGGCTCACCACTATGATGCTTCGCAAGGGCGACCACGGTGCGCTCTTCGGCTTGTTGTGTCATCGCTATCCGCCGGTCTACGGTCAGACCTGCGTGATCTCGGCCTCTTTCTGGCTTAGCAACTCATCGATTTCGCCAACAAACGTATCGGTGAGTTTCTGAACGCGATCAGCCAGGGCGTGGCTTTCGTCCTCGCCGACTCCGCCTTCCTTCTCGTCCTTTTTTAGCACATCCAGGCC
>CAYTWC010000112.1:0-2850 GCA_964441975.1 uncultured Acidimicrobiaceae bacterium
GAAACGGACCGGCAGATCGGCTAGCTCGCGCGGCTCATCGACCGGGCGCTATGGCACGAGGTGAATCGGCTGCCCGTCGATCGAAGCTGCCCACACGGTACGGTCGGTGATCGAGCCCGATACCGAGTAGGAGACGAACATCCAGCATCCCGGTGATGCCGGGGATGCCCCCGACCCGCCCGGGCACGAGTAGTCCGGTGGGATGTCGAATTGGAACTGGAGCCACTGGTTGTTGTACTGACCGTTCGAGAAGTTCAACATGCATGTGGTGCCGTCGCCGCCATTGCTGTCGCCTGACCAGCCGCCCGAGGGTGCCTGACCGGCCAGCACGTTCACCGAGTCGCTCAGGGACCGCACCTGGCAGTTGATCGGTGACCCCCCTCCGGTCGCACCGACAAACTCGATCGATGCGTTCGATCCGATGTCCGAGACGTCCCAGAGCGAGATGATCAGTCGTGAACCTGCATAGATCTCGTCGAGACGGGCAATTTTGAACACCGGGTTGGAACCGGTGTCGAATTGCCACAGCGACATCGTGCCGAGTCCGTAGACCTGTAGGTCGGCAGATGACGTGATCGGGGTCCCGCCCGACGCACCACGGATCGAGAACCCGTTGATCATGTCGGTACCGTCGTTGGTTCCGTAGTCGCTCGAGACCTCGATGACATAGATGCCGCTCACCGCGTTCGAGATTGTGCACGTCGTCACCCACGTGTCCTCGAGCGCGGGGTCGTAGTTCGAGTGCTCCTGATTCGACGCGTCCGAGCGGCCGCGGTAGGTGTCATCGCACCCCGATACGAGCACGTTGTTGTCCGTCCACTGGTTCGGCGATGCATCGGGGTTGAACACACGGAAGCGGGTCTTGGAGTTCCAACCGTGGGTGTTCGTCGACGAGTCGTCCGGGTACACCCAGTCGTTCGTGTTGTCGTTCGGTCCGGAGTTTCCTTGGCCACCGGCGTCGTGGGTCTGTGGGTCATAGACCTGGACGTTGACCGACGATCCGATGAGACTCGATCCAAGGGGGATCTCGAAGGCGTAGTAGTACGACGGCACTCGATATTCGGGATTCGAACCGCCGCTGTTCCTTCGCGACGCTGCAACGGCGTCTCCCTGGCCTTTGGCCCGATCCTCTCCCGAAATGGCTACGAAGAAATTCCGGTTCCTGCCCGCAACATCCGGGTCCTCGCCCAGGTACGGCTCGTCGCTGCCCAACTTGAGAGCCGGGAGCTGCTCGGCTGTAGCCGATTCGGTGATGTCGATGGTGTCGATACCGAAGGCCTTCAGGAAGAACGTATCGATCGGACGGCTGATCGTCACGGCCAGCTGTGCACAGGAGCCACCCACCGCCGTCGCGACCGACGCTCCGGTTCCCCCGGAGTACCCGTTCCGGGCAGCGATATCAATGGCCGTCGTGTTGGGATCGGTTCCGGCGACAGGATCGCCACAGTCGGGCAACGGCATATGGACGACGCCGGCCAGAGCCGCGGCCTCCGCGGCCTTCCTCGTGTTGAGCTGGTTGTAGAACATCCACCCGTAGTCAGCGGCGAAGGCGGCCATGCCTATGAACACGAGCGTCATGGATGCCATCAGGATCAATACGGCACCGCGCTCCTCTGCGGAGCCACGGAATTCCCGGGATCGTTCCACGAACCAGCGTCGCATGGTCGACCTATCCGCCGACGCCGAGCTGCTGGGGCTCGAGCCGCATGATCGCGGTGTCGGCCCAGCATCCCGACGGGGGTGTCGAGCACGACACGTCGACGATCGGGAGAGCGCCCGTGATCCAATCGTGGGCGAAGTACACCCGTACACCCATGACATCGAGGTTTCCTACTGTCGCGTTCCGATCCTCCGGGTTCCAGTTCAGCCCGCTCACGTCGAAGCTGACGGGTGGGTCGGGGTCAGGACACGGGGTCCAGTTGCAGCCTGACGGATCGTACGAATAGGTGTAGACATTGCAGGTCGATGACGGGCAACCGTTTGCCGGTTCCCCTGAGCTGTTCGCGAGGTAGATGTGAACGCTCTTGATCACATCCTGACCTTGATTCGGAAGCGAGATGAGACCCTGCTCGAGAGCTTCGAGGGTTGAGATGTCGGCGAACTCGTTGTTTGCGACGGCCGTCCCGACCCGAGCTGCCGACTGCGAGGCGTTGCCGATGGTGAGGCGCTTGTTGAACGCAAGACCGAATTCGACGATCCCGAAGACGAGCAACACGAGGAGCGGCAGCACGATCGCCATCTCGACGATGGCAGCCCCACCCTCTGGTTGCTTGATGCCCAATGGACGCAGACGCATCCGACCTCCGTACCCGCTCTTTGCAAGACTACGCAGAGTAGTAGGCGACCGCAATAGCCATTTCGAGACGTCGTACCGGACTAGTCAGGACAAGGAAGTGCGAGTAGGTGGCGCTACTCGATCAACTTGACCGGGTTGCCCTCGACTCGGGCTGACCAGGTCGTCGTGTCGTTCGACCGCGCTGTGTAGTCGTAGTCGATGGTCCACCAGCATCCCGGAACACCTCCGAGGGGGCACGAGTAGGTGTCAGGAATGCTGATCCGCACCGTCACGAGGTGGTCGTGATAGATGGACGAGCCGCCACTTGTCGTGGTTTGGATCCGGCAGTTGGCAGAAGTGGCACCGTCGCCGTTCGTCGCGCTCCACACGCACGGCAACGGGCTTCCACCGTTGACGCTTGGAGGCGGTACGACGTTCATCCATGCCGCGGCGGACGACTCCCCCGGATCCCACAATTCGATCACGAGATCCTTGCCCCTGTGGACGTCAGCGACCTCCGCGAGGTAGAACTCCGTGTTCGCCGTGGTTCCTTCGACGTTCGAGTAGATCGCCAT
>CAYTWC010000112.1:2950-6626 GCA_964441975.1 uncultured Acidimicrobiaceae bacterium
CGAGGTAGAACTCCGTGTTCGCCGTGGTTCCTTCGACGTTCGAGTAGATCGCCATATCACCGAGCCCGTAGATACGGGCTGTGGCGCCACCTGTCGCCTTCATCGACCAACGGTTGAGCCCCCGCTCACCGTCATCCTTGACGAGCACCCGGATCGGATACGTCCCCGGCGAGAGATTCTGCGTGCAGATCGGGTCCCACACGTCATCGAGATCCGATATGGGTCCGTGGGGATCCGGAATCGGACCGTTGGCGTTGAGATAGGCGTCGTACTCGGCGAATGTCGTCGAGTTGTTCGCGGTTGGCATGAGGGCGTCGCGTGGTGCGAACTCGGTTGTGCACAGCACCGGGTTGTCCGTCGTGTCGAGCGGCGTCGGATCGGTGTCGTAGAGCGTGAAGACGGTCGTCGGTCCGGGACTCCCGCCGTTGGGATTGTCTCCGACGAGGACGTTGTCCCCGCCACCTCTCGTGAACGGACCGTCGAAGACCTGCAATGTCACCGACCCACCGCTTGTGACCTCGAGCCCGTAGAGATAGCCACCAGAGTTGGCGGATGTCGCTCCGATGGTCGGGGGCGTGTACACGGTCGGTCGACGCTCGGTGTTCAAGGTGCAGCCCGAGCCCGATCCCCCGTGCAGGCACTGCGACGAGTATCGGTCACCCATGCTTCGTCCGGTGTAGTAGCCGTGGATGTTGCCCCAGAAACCAGGGAGGTGACCCGTCGTCGGATCGTTGCCGAACTCCGGCTCCGGGCTGCCGAGCGGGAGCGGCGTGACGTACTCGGCAACGGATGTCTTGGTGATGCTCACCGTGTCGAGGCCGAAGACCTTCATGAAGAACGTGTCGACCGGTTGTGTGATGGTCACACGGAGCTGCTGGTTGTTGTACACGGCGGTCGGGTCCGACACAGCATCGGCAGGAACGACTGTGGCACCACTCGCACTGTTGAATCCGTTCTCCGCGGCAGCCTCGATGGCCTCGCTGAACGCATTCGCCTGATCATCCGGCTCGTAGATGACGCCCGACAATGCCGCTGCGTCAGCACCATGCTGGATACGGATTCCGTTCCAGAACAGCCAGCCGAGGTCAATGGCGAAACCGGCCATGCCCATGAACACGGTGAGCAACGCGGCAGCGAGGATGAGTACGGCACCGCGCTCGGCGCGCTTGAGGTCGCGACCGGATGAGATTCGATTGCGCACCCAGTCGCCGAGCGAACCCCCCAGTGAGTTCACGGGGAACCCCCGGTCGAGAATACGTCGGGCTCGATGCGGATCAACGCCCGCTCGGTGAGATCCCTATCGACACCAGGGATAAGACCGGTGATGGCGGTGTGGTGGTATTTGACCTCGATACCGAGGACATCCAGACCCCCGCCGGACGGGTCAAGCGTCGTGTCCCTGTTCGCCGGCACCCATGTCCCTCCGTACACCGCAGGGCCAGGGTTCGTACTCGGGCACGGTGTCCACCGACACGGAATCGTCGGCGTGAAGTTGTAGGTGTTCACGCTTCCGATGACCTTCGCACCTGTCGTCTCGTTCGCCTTGAAGATCTCGACGCTGATCAGAACCGATGAGTCGACCTGGTCGTACAGGCCCGCTTCCAGCGCTTCGAGTATGCGCATGTCGGCTGCGTCCCGGCTTCCCATCGTCGCACCGGTGCGGGCAGCGGACGCCGTCGCGCTCGCGATCGTCATCTTCTCTTTGAAGAGGAGGCCGTATTCGACGATCCCGAAAACCAACAGAATGAGCAGAGGAAGGACGATCGCCATCTCGACAATCGCCGCTCCGGATTCTCTGTTCTTGCGTTTCCTCAACACGTAAACCTCACGCTCGTGGCCAGCCCGCTGCTTGAGTTGCGGTACTTCTTTGCCCACACCTCGTCGCTCTCGCGGGAGTTGGAGGTGTCCCTTACCCGCAGACATACTGTCGGTAGTATCGGCCACTGCACGAAATACTTGAATAGGTCTTGCGAACTAGGTCCGCACGGTAGCCCAGGCCTGCTCGGTGCAAACGGTCAGCTGCGCGCAATCCGGTCGATGGCACGAGTTCGCTTGCGGACGAGCGTCTCTCGTTGTCTCACGAGTCGATCGACATACTTCTCCGCGCGGCGTACATCTTTCTTGGTCATACGGGCAATCTGTCGATCCTCCGCGTTATCCGATACGAGTGCGTCGCGCTGGGCATCGTCGTCGATGTGACGAAGCATGTCGGCCTCAGCCGACGCCTGCCCGATTTCGTCCTCGATGTCGCTGATCTTCGCGTTCATCGCGTGGATTGCGTCGAGTCCTCTTGGAGCCATCGATCGACCTCCGGGGCATCACCAATGATTCGCGCACACGTCTCGGATTGCCGGCCCACCGGTCGTACCGGGAGGGGGACTTGAACCCCCACGGGCTTGCGCCCAGTGGATTTTGAGTCCACCGCGTCTACCATTCCGCCATCCCGGCCAGGCTCGGCAGCGTACCGCGCGGTGCATCGTAAACGGGCCCTCGCGATCGCACAATCACGCCGGCGCGTCGTATTCGGCGCTTGATGTCGAACGCCTCCCGCGGACCTAGCGTTCGACGGCAGCCCGGAGTCCTGCAACCGCGGTGCGAAGTTCAGCTGCTGCCGCGTCAGCATCCGCGGCCTCGATGACCCTGCGAACGATCGCCGTACCGACGATCACTCCATCACCCACCGCCGCGGCCCGGGCTGCATGATCCGGAGTCGAGATGCCGACGCCGAACACGATCGGAGCCGATGACACCGACCGAATCCGCTCCGCGAGTTCCACCGTGTTCGATGAAGCCTCGACCCGCTCTCCCGTGACACCGATCTCGGCGATGGCATAGATGAACGCAGGCTCGGCAGCGGCGACAGCCTCAAGCCGCGCAGCGGTCGTGGTCGGAGACGCAAACAGCACCATCCCGATGTCCACCGCATCAGCGGCTTCGATGAACGGAGCAGCCTCGTCAATGGGAAGGTCGGCAATGATCACGCCCGCAGCACCGATCGCGGACGCCCGTGCAAAGAACGATTCGGGTCCCGCTGCCAACACCGGATTCGTATATGTCATGAGCAGTAGCGGTTTCCCCGTCCGCTCGATGACTTGGCGCGCGACGTCGAAGGCGACATCGACCGTTACCCCGGTCTCGAGCGCCTGCTGCCCCGCTGCCATGATCACTGGTCCGTCCATCAGCGGGTCCGCGTACGGGATCCCCACCTCAAAGCCATCCGCGCCCGCCTCTGCCATCGCAACAAAGAGGTCGACGGATTCATCCGGGCTCGGAATGCCAGCAGTCAGATATGGAAGAAGCACGGCTCTGTCTTCCTTCGCTGCCGACGTGAACATCTCGTTGAGGCGGTCAAGCCCGGATCGCGTGTCAGTCATACATGGCAGCGATCTGTTGGACATCCTTGTCCCCTCGGCCCGACAAGTTGAGCACGACGGTCTTTCCCTCGATGCTGGCCCGTTCACGGACGATCCACGCGAGGGCGTGGCTCGATTCGAGCGCGGGGATGATGCCCTCGGTCCGGCAAAGCAGATGAAACGCCTCGATGGCTTCATCGTCGGTGACGCTCTCATATCGCACGAGCTGCTCGTCCTTGAAGAAGGAATGCTCGGGTCCCACACCCGGGTAGTCGAGACCGGCACTGATCGAGTGCGCCTCGAGCACCTGACCAGAATCGTCT
>CAYTWC010000113.1:0-6524 GCA_964441975.1 uncultured Acidimicrobiaceae bacterium
TGGCGTTTGGTCAGATCCTGCCGAGTACGGAGACGAGGATTGACGAGATTGTCGTTGTAACGGGACGCGACTTTTTCTACGAATTCGTGCAGTTTGGCGGTCTGATCGAAAATCGGAAACGACAGGTACCGTTACCGTCTGATCTGTTCTAGACCAACCAGCTCCCAGACGAGTCTCTCGAGAGCGGAAGCGTCACCCAATGAACGCGTGGCGCGTATCTTGTCAGCCAATTCTCGCGAAGGCGCGGGAATCGGCAATCGCTCGATGTATTGGGTCATAAATCGGCGTCGCCCCGCATACAGATAATTCCCACACGTGGCGTCGTAGAACCAAGAGCAGAATGTTGAATTCCCGATCGCCATTACCACCTCCGCCGTGTCTTCATCGTCAACCTCGATCCAGTAGCAGTCACCATTGACTACCGAGCCCGATTCATCTACACCGAATCTCGGGTTCTCGGCAATGTCAGGGAAGACGATCTTCCTTCCCGTCCATAGCGCTGGCTTCTGAGGTACCCAGATCTCAAACCACTCGCGGCCAGACTTCTGGACGTAGGTACGCGACTCCAGTCGTTCTCGGTGCGACTCCAAATATGCTGCCGCACGCGGAAACTGGTGGAGGTCGATGGGAGCGGCTCGTCCGTTGTCGTCGATGTGCGGGTATAGGATCTTTCGATCGCCTCCGTGACAAGTCCAAGGTTGAACTTCGCGATGTGTGATTAGCGTGTGCAATAGGTCGCTTTCGGGGCGAAGCTCATCAGGCAATGTATCCCAGTCATCTCGAATGAACACGCTGTCCGCCGTCGTCTTCACGCCGACACGGATCCGACCGATGTCGCCGAGGGTCAAATGTCCGTGGCTGCGCAGCGCGCTCAGCTGTAGTCGGGTTTTCTCGTCGACAGGATTCCACGGGAGCGTTGGACCGATCGATCGGTCCAACAACCCGCTCCGTATTACGTATGCCTTGTTGTCTGCCGTGACTGCACCGGTGATATTGTTGTCAAGGGCGTCGAGCACTGAACCTACCTGAGTAGGATCCTCGGCCGCCTGGGACCCTTTTCCCTCATATACGGAACGAAAGTGGGTTGGGTCACTTGAGTGCTCTCGTGACCGTCGTCCAGACACGATTACCGGCAGAACAGAGGCGTCGAATAGCTTGGTATCTCCGAGATCGACGAGCTCTTGGATATGCAATTCCTCCAGGAGCACGCGGCGCATTGAGGCTCCCGTCCTGTTGGTCAGAAACTTGTTGGAGCAGAGCAGACCCAGGGCTCCGCCATGTCGGAGGGCAGTGATCATTGCCACGGCGAAAGCTTGGTACAAGTCGACGCGCCCAGTTAGTCCATACTGATCAGCGAGTGCTCTGGCTGCATCGGAGCCAAGGGTCTGCGTCCGCACGTACGGAGGGTTCGAAATGACCAGATCAAACGCGCGAACTCGCAATTCTTCGCCCGAGGCATCGCAGGGCTCGCTGTCGGCGTTCCAAGTAGCGACCTCTGCTAAGAAATCAGCACGGAACACCCGCGCATTCGGGTACCCAGCCAATCTTTCCTGAGCAATACCGACCGCGGTACCGTCGATGTCGTATCCGACAAGAGATGAGACTGGAACTCCTCGTTCTCGTGCTAATTGAGCGGCGGCGATCAGGAGTTCACCATCGCCGCAAGCCGGGTCAAGGATTGATATCGAGCCGGTGGTAGCGAGAGCCGAGAATGCCTGGTTTGCCAAGAATCGGGCGAGACTTGGAGGGGTATATACCACTCCACCTGCTTTCTTCTCATCAGCCCGGTGGCGTTCGGTTCTTGTTGGTGCGATCATCGTTCAATGAAATCATCGGGGTGTGACATTTATTGCCTCCCTTATCGTGGCGACTCGCAGCGTGAAGTGACGATTGATACGACGCAGTGGATCTGTCCGAGTCTGTCCGACCATACCCCTAGCCGCGCAGTGAGGCCATGATCCATGATCCGTGATCCATGATCGGCCGTTCACACAATCCGGCGGTCGGAGGCCCATCTCGCCAGTTCGTGGCGGTTGGAGAGTTGGAGTTTGCGGAGGACCGACGACACGTGCGTCTCGACGGTCTTGATCGAGATGGAGAGCCTCGTGGCGATCTGCTTGTAGGCGTAGCCCCGGGCGATCTGGCGGAGGACTTCTTGTTCGCGGGGTGTGAGGGAGTCGAGTTCAGGGTCTTCCTCGACGGGTACCGCTCGTGCGAACGCATCGAGGACGAAACCGGCAAGCGAGGGGGAGAACACCGCATCGCCACCGGCGACCCTGCCGATCGCGGCGGAGAGGTCGTCGGGTCCGATCGACTTGGTGACATAGCCTCGGGCACCTGCCCGAATCATCGCTATGACGTCCTCGGGGGCATCCGAGACCGACAGTGCAAGGAAGTTGATGTCGGGGTTCGTTTCGAGCACGTTGCTGACGACAGTGACACCGCCGCCACCGGGCATGTGGACATCGACGAGCACGACGTCGGGTCTGGTTTGGCGGATCTGGTCGACTGCCTCATCCACGTCGGAGGATGTACCGACGATGGTGAACTCCTCTTCGAGCTCCGATCGCACGCCGGTGAGGAAGATCCGATGATCGTCGACGAGGAACACCGTCGTCATGTCACACCCCCCGACATGGTGAGGTGCACTTCGGTGCCGGTTCCCGGCTCTGAGTCGATCATGGCTTTCCCCCCGTGGCGTTTCATACGACCCTCGATGGATTCGGCGATTCCCTTCCTGTCGTCGTCGACGGTATCAGGGTCGAAGCCGGCTCCCTGATCCGTGACGAACACGTCGACACCAGCCTCGGTTGCCTCAGCGAACACGGAAACGCTCGACGCACCCGAGTGTTCGGCGGCGTTCATCATGGCCTCTGTCGCTGCAGATACCAGCGCATGTTGTCGGTCGGCCGACAGTGCCGACTCGCCCACCACGACCACGCTCACCGGAACGTCATGGGCCTCCTCCACACGGTTCGCAGCGGCGGAGAGGGCACCGACGAGCGTCTCTGCGTCGCCGGCGGCCTCGTCGAACAACCAGGAGCGCAGCTCCCGTTCCTGTGAACGGGCGAGGGTCACCATCTTCTTCGGGTCGTCGGTGCGCTGGATGAGAGCGAGGGTCTGGAGAACCGAGTCGTGGAGGTGGGCCGCCATCTCTGCCTTCTCCTCGGATCGTATTCGCTGTCGGCGTTCGGTCCGGAGCTCCTCGATGAGGGACCACAGCCACGGACCGGCGACGATGAAGAATCCGCCGAGCGCCGCCACGACAGCCACAGCGAGCACACCCACGCCGCGCAGCGAATCGAGTGACGAGAGTGACACGGCGATGCCTGTCACCATCATCACGATTCCGCCGACGACCAGCCACCACGAACGCTTGGTGCCGCCGGCCCCAGCGATTCCCGCGAGCGACTGCTCGTAGTTCACACCCGATGTGTCGATTGCGATCGACAGACCGAATATCACGAGGGTCGCGGGCCAGATGAACGCTCCGAGCCACAATCCGATCTCCTGTAGGAGGATCATCGAGGCGAGGAACATGAAGGCGAGTCCGACCATTCGTTTGGTCGCGATCGGCTGGACCGGCGAGTCGTCGGTAGGAGCGGTCGGAGCGAGAAGTGCGAGCAGGAGATAGATCACGACCCCCACCCCCGCAGCGAGGGACAGACACACGAACGACGCTCGTACGTAGATCGAAGGAACTCCGAGTTCCTTCGCGATCCCGCCGGCGACGCCCGTGACCACGCGGTCGGAGATGCTCTTCTCGAACGGCCAGTTGAACCGGTTCGTCTCGGTTGTCGTCGTCACGGGATCCTCGTTGTTCGTGCCGTCGAATGGTGTCACACGAAACGTGGTCGGACAACCCGGAGTATCCCCGAGACAACCCTGATGTCTCAGGATTGTCGGGGTGTGTACCCGATAGCCTGCGTTGTGATCGTGATTGATGATGGCGACATGACAGACACACACAACACCCAATCTGCGCCCCCTCGCCGGTCGTTACACCGATCCGAGCGGGGCAGCATCCTCGCCGGCGTCTCTGCGGGCCTCGGCGAACACTTTGGTATCAATGCATGGTGGTTCCGGTGGGCGTTCATCGTCCTCGCCTTCTTCGGCGGACTCGGCATCCTCCTCTATGTACTCGCCTGGCTCCTGATCCCAGGCCAGGATGAAGATCAAGCTGCGGCAGTCCGCTGGATCGACTCGGTCGATCTGACAGACACCGGCACGATCCTCGGCATCGTTCTCATCGGTGCCGCATCGATCGTGATCGCAACCCAGGTGATCGACATCTCCGGATCGGTCGTCTTCGCCGCCATCCTCTTCGTCGTCGGCGTGCTGCTGTACAGGGGAGACCTTGCCGCTCGCCCGACGAACGGTCCGACCGGCGAACCCCCGTCCGAGCAGACGAGTGACGAAGCTGACGATCCCGCCGACCGGGCCGACGTCGAACCCGCCGCTGAGCGTGCCGAGGAGGTGGGCGGCGCGGCGTCGGCCGTGGCGACGTCCCTCGAATCAGGAGACTCCGCCGGAGGACCACCCCCGGCACAGGTACCGGCGAAGCCGAAGAGAGCCAGGCCGCCAAAGCCGCCGAGGGAGCCATCCATGCTGGGCCGTATCACGATTGCAGTCGTCCTCATCGTGGTCTCGGTCATGGCATTGCTCGAGGCTTCGGGGATCTCGATCGCAGGGAGTGCTCCCGGAGACCTGTTCGACCCGGTCCACTACGGAGCGACCGCGCTCGCCATCGTTGGTATCGGACTCGTGGTGGGCGCCTTCGTCGGTCGTGCGAGGTGGCTCATCGTCGTCGGGATCCTGATGCTCCCTGTCCTACTGCTCTCGTCCGTGTGGCCCCGAGCATTCGATTGGACCGCAGGCGACCAGTTCCTGTCCCCGGAGACCGCGAGTGACGTCCGCTCGGATTACTCGCTCGGTGCGGGGCGTCTCGAGCTCGACTTGCGGGGTCTCAGTGCCGAGGAGATCGCTGGCCTCGGCGACGTCGACATCACGGTCGGAGCCGGCGAGGTCGTCGTGACTATCCCGTCTGATGCAGGTTTCACATTCGACGGAGAAGTCGGTCTCGGTCAGATCGAGATCGTCCAAACGACTGCCGAGGTCAGTGGCGGTAATCGCGGCGGGGAAGATGAAGCAACGTTCGTCACCTTCCAGACCGAGGTGGTCGACACTCGCAGCGGAGTCAATCCGCAGCTGTCGTTCGAGTCCGAGTCACCACCGCGGGGTCTCAAACTCGACATCGAACTCGGCGCAGGAAAGATCCAGATCAGAATCGAAGACAAGGTGGACGCATGAAGAAGCACCCATTTGACCCGCTCTCGTTCGCTGGAGGGATCGTGTTCCTCCTCATCGCCGGAACCGCTGCACTCGGTAGTGACTTCGATGTCACGGTCGAAGTTTGGGTGCTTCCGTCGGCACTCCTGATCCTCGGCGCGGGCATCCTCGCGGCAAGCGTTCGTGGTCTGCGCGCAGGTCGCGAAGGCGCTCCCTCGATCGACATGGGTTCGGCGGATCGAGACGAGGAAGCGTGACGGACAGCGTTACCCGGTCCCCGAAGGGTCGATGATCGCGAGTCCGGTGAGTATCTCGTCGCCGTACTCCTCGTCCTTGTTGATGGTGATCATCGCACCGGTTTCAAGGTTCGAGAACACGACGAAGTCGCTGGACTCCGTCTTGGCGTACTCGGCTTCCTGGTCATCCGTCCATTGCTGGTAGAACGCCACCAATCGATCGAAGTCGTCCCCCGGGTACATCAGGAGTGCGGCGGCGGGATTGACGATGCCGACCTGCCCGTTGACGTCGATGACCCAACCGTCGGTGATCGGGAACGGAAACTCCTCGGCGACACCGGGCGGGAGCGAGGAGTTGCCCCCCGATCCGGATCCTCCGTCGCTCGACCCGCCGGTGCCGTCGGTCCCCCCGCCATCGGACGAACCGTCCGAGTCGGCCGTCGAACTCGTCACATCCGCGTCCTCCGCACCGTCTCCGGACCCACAGCCGACGAGGACCGAGGCGAGCATCAGCATCAAGGCGATCAGCACAACGGGATGTGAACGAACTCTCATGCCAGAAGCATGGGATGCGGTGGGGTCCGACGCAATACGCAGATACGCGTACTGCGATCACCAGCCTCGCACTGCGGCGATGGCGCTGGCGCGGTCAGTGACCCCGAGGAGGCGATAGATGCGTTCGAGATGTTTGCGGACCGTTCCCTCGGCGATGTGCATCCGTTGGGCGATGGCGGCGTTTGTGCCGCCTTCGGCGAGTTGGAGCGCCACTTCGACCTGTCGTGGTGACAAACCCGCTTCGATCAATCGCTTGGCACTCGCATCGACGTGCGTTCGAACCATGACGACGTGGGGTGCAATCGGCCCCGGGACGTGCCAGCCGGCTACTCCGTCGGCTTCTTCGGACATGCGGACCGATCGCGACGAGGCGGCGATCTGGGACGGTCGATACCCCCCGACACCGTTGACATACGCCGATCGCAACGGTTCCGGCAGGGGTTC
>CAYTWC010000114.1:0-4620 GCA_964441975.1 uncultured Acidimicrobiaceae bacterium
CCTACGGCAATGAACAACGCCCCCGAAGCAATCGCCCAAGACTTGGTGTAAGAACGCGCGAACATCGGTGCCACATCGGCCACGTATTCTTCGACCTCCGCTGCAAACCGAATTCCCAAGGCTCCCGCGGCGACGGCTAGGAAACCCAAGAGCAACGTGACCATCTCCTGACCATCCTTGTCGGCGGACTTCAAAGGAGCTACGCCGCACACGCCGTAACTCGCAGGGCTACCACCCATATCCGGCATTATGCACACCTGCGGTGGGGCACTGCATTGAGGGTGCAGTCTCCCGAATCGGCTGGCTCCAAGTCCTCGACATCTTCGAGGGCGGGCGTTTCGCAAACCTCTCGCCGTCCGTCGCCTCTTCTCACGCCGCCGCCTTCAAGCCGAACTCAGACACAAGTATGCAGCGGACAGTTCGACAATTCGACCCAGGTTCCGGTTCCCATGCACCTGCTGGTCGGTCATCGGATATCGGCAACGAATGATCGCTTCCGGTCCTCAGCCCGTGATCCACGATCCAAGATCCAAGATCCAAACCAAGATCCAGGAGCCACGACATGACGCTCCTCCTCCGCTCAGTCCGCGGGTATCATCTCTTCCATGTCCACTGCGCCTCGGTCCGATAGGAGTCATCTGTTCGCTGCCCCCTAGTGGCACGTGGGATTCCGCACGACTTCGAACCACATCCACAGGAGAAGAACATGACAGATCTACAGACACGGTTTCACGACATCATTGCACCGGTGATCGGTTTCGACACAGAGGTCGAGATCGTCGACGGCAAAGGCAGTTGGGTCACCGACAAGGACGGAAAGCAGTACCTCGACTTCGCATGCGGGATCGCGGTCACGAACCTCGGGCACCGACCCGATGATGTCGTCGCCGCCGCTCAGGCCCAGTTGAACAAGCTGTGGCATGCGGGGGGTGCGTTCCTGTACGAGCCGCTTGTCACCGCAGGCGAGAAGATCGTCGCTGTCGCGCCGGAAGGCATCGACAAGGTGTTCTTCATGAACTCGGGAGCCGAAGCCGTGGAGGGCTCGATCAAACTGGCCCGCAAGGTGACCGGCCGACAAGGCATCATCACCTTCCGGGGCGGGTTCCACGGTCGGACGATGGGCTCGGTCACCTACACGACGTCGAAGGCGAAGTACCGTCAGGGCTACCACCCACTGCTGCCGTCGACCTTCGTGGTCCCGTTCCCACATCCGTTCGGGTGGGGGATGACCCAGGAAGAGGCGAACGCCTATGCGTTGCGTGAGCTCGAATTCAAGTTCCGTCACGAGGTGACACCGGGCGAGGTGGCGGCGTTCCTCATCGAACCGATGCAGGGAGAGGGCGGCTACTACCCGGCGTCGAAGGAATTCCTCGACGCCATCCGCGCAATCGCGGACGAGCACGGCATCCTCATGATCGTCGACGAGGTCCAGACCGGATTCGGGCGGACCGGAGACTGGTTCACCAGCCAGGTCTACGACGTGCGACCGGACGTTCTCGTCATGGGCAAGGCGATCGCCAACGGTCTTCCGCTGTCAGCGGTCGGCGCGTCCAAGGAGCTCCTCGACCAGTGGCCCGCCGGTAGCCACGGGACGACGTTCGGCGGCAACCCCGTGTCATGTGCCGCCTCCGCCGCGACCGTCGATGGTCTCCGTGAGGTGATCCCAACGGTCGCCGAGGCTTCTGAACACGCGTTCTCCCGGTGGAACGAGCTCAAGGAGAGGCACCGGACCGTCGGTGATGTCCGTGGACTCGGAATGATGATCGGGATCGATCTGGTCGGGGAAGGGAACGAACCGAATCCGGAGGCGTTCACCGCCATCGATGCCTATGCCCAGGAGGCCGGCATGTTCATCCTGAACTGCGGGCCAAATGGCAACATCATCCGGTTCATCCCTCCCCTCAACGTGTCGCGGGAGGATCTCGATCGAGGGATCGACATCTTGGCGGACGGGCTCGCCGCATACGAATCGAGCCAGAGCTAGCGCCGACGCGGATCCGGGCTTCGGTTCGCAAACCAATGAGAAGAGGGCGGGACCTTGCGGTCCCGCCCTCTTTGCGTTCTCTGGTTTCCCTATTCCTCGGTGCTGAGGACGCCTCGCAGGCGGGGGTAGCGCACCGGGCGGTGGGTGTGGCAGAACTCGGCCCGGTTGTACTTCGACAACTGGGTCGTGCACTCATCAACGGCGCAGGTGCGATCTTCGTCGTACGTCTTGGGACGACGGGAACGACCCTTTGGCCGCGATGCTTTCAGAATGTCAGACATAGGTCTGGGTGCCTTTCTTGTTTTGCTTGACGAAGCCGGTTCCAACGCATTCAGGACGCAGAGAAACCAGCCGGTAAATCTCGGTTCTTGGATTGTATGCCACAATCGACGAACTCGCAAGACGAGATTGGGCTATTTCCTACCGATCCCGCCGTTCTGGCACCGTCGGGCTCGCTTCGCGGTCGCCCGGGAGCGCAATGACCCCGACGGCAGCGAGAACAGCGAGCAGGGCGAGCCAGTTGCCGAAGCGCACCCAGAGCGTCTGGCTGCCGACCCGGAACTGCACAGACCCGTACAGGATCGTTTCCTCGAACAGATCCGTGCGCGGACCCACGTCGCCATCGCCCGTGATGAATGTCGACTTGCCCGTGATGGCACCAAGGGCCGTGTCCTGACCAATGGCAGCAGCGTTGACGCGCGCAAGCCCAATCAGTTGATCCGATGCGGGCGACACACCGAAGCTCGACTCGTTCGTCGCGATGATCATCGTTTCGGCGCCTGCTCGGGCAACGGAGCGCATCGAGCGTGCGAACGCACCCTCGAAGGAGATCACGGACCCGACGATTCCCTGTTCGGTCGGGAACACGACAGGTTCACCGCCGGGGATCATGTCGCGGGGCACCTGATCGAGTTGCGGGACGAAGCCGAGGAGGCCGCGTAGAGGCACGTACTCACCGAACGGCACGGGATGACGCTTGTGGTACTCGCCGATCGCGATCCCGTCTGGTGAATACAGAATGTTGAAGTTCACGAACTCCGAGTCTCCGACGATCCGCGTGCCAGACACCAGGATGTGGGCGTCGAGCCTTCGGGCCTGTTCCGCGATCTCGTTGCGTACGGTCTCGTTCTCACCGGGTTCGTATGGCGTTCCCGTCGAGTTCTCCGGCCAGACGACCAGTTCGACCGTGTCAGGAGGGATGGATCTCGTCAGCTCGAGATGCTGTTCATAGATTCGGCGGTTCTCGTTCTGGCAGTGGGTCTGTGGACACGGGCTCCCGCCCTGCACGATGGCAGTCCTCCACACCTGAGCAGCCGGAGCCGGTCCGAACAGGCCTCCGCCGATCATGAGCAGGATCACGATCACGCTCGAATCGACCGCCATCCGCCACTGACTGCGCTGCTCTATGAACAGGGCGACACCCGCTGCGACGGCAACGACGAGAACGGACCAACCCGACGGACCGATCCACTGCACGGATCCCGACGCTCCCGGAAGCCCCGCCGCCGGGTACCCGATGTCACCCCACGGGAAGCCTCCGAAAGGGAAGTGGCCCCGGACGAACTCGAGGACGATCCATCCACCCACCGCGATGTGCCACCACCGCCATGGCGTCCACAGCCGAAACACCCACAGCACGAACCCGTACCCCGCGGTGAACGCGCCCATCAGGATCACCAGAGGCAACCACGCGACGAACCCGAGTTGGATCAGCCAGGTGAGAAGAAGGCCGAAGAACGCCGCGCCCCATCCGAAGCTCAACATCACTGCCACTGCGGGCTTCTCCACGCTTCGGACGGCGAGGAAGAAGGGAATCGGCGCAACGAACGCCAGCGGTCCCAGCCCGAGGGGAGGGAAAGCTGCCCACATCATCAACGAGCTCGCTGCGACCAGCGCGATGGGAACCATGACGGTTCAGGATAGGACGGGGGCCCGAAACTGGGTACCCGACACGAATCGAGAAAGCCGGGGTCGCCTACCATCGCCGTCATGAACGATCTCGAAGTCGCCATCGCAGCAGCTCACGCTGGTGGCGCAATCGTCGCCGAGGGATTCGGGAACGGATACACCGCCGAATACAAGGGCAAGTTCGATCCGGTCACGGCGATCGACAAGGCTGCCGAGGCCGCGATAGTCGGTGTGATCACCCAGCACCGACCCGACGACCTCGTTCTGGCGGAGGAAGCCGGAGGAAGAAGCGGCGCAGGTAGGCAGTGGATCGTCGATCCCCTCGACGGAACCGTCAATTTCATCCACGCGATCCCACAGGTGTCCGTGTCCGTCGCGTTGTACGACGATGACGGAGGCGCAGTGGGTGTGGTCTACGATCCCCTCCGCGACGAGCTCTTCACGGCGGAACGCGGTGCTGGTGCCACGCTCAACGGGACGACGATGTCCGTGTCCCCGACCACCACCCTCCAGCACAGCGTCGTCGCAACCGGTTTTCCATATGACCACGACGTTCACGCCGACGCCCTCAGCGTCGTGGTGCGTGAAGTCCTCCGTCAGGTCAACGGTCTCCGACGGTTCGGATCCGCGGCGCTCGACCTCGCGTGGGTGGCAGCGGGCCGATTCGACGGCTACTGGGAGCTTGGCATCGCCCCATGGGACGGAGCCGCCGGACTCATCCTGGTCAG
>CAYTWC010000114.1:4720-6485 GCA_964441975.1 uncultured Acidimicrobiaceae bacterium
CGACACGATGCGCTACGACGGTGCGTACATCGTGCCGGGGTTCCGAGACGCGCACATCCACGCCATCCCCTACGCCTCGCTGCTCTCAAACTACTCCCTCAAGTCGGCGACGTCGTTCGCCGACGTCTCACGCCGGTTGCAGCGGTACGCAGCAACCCTCGGCAGTGACGCACCGGTCATCGCATTCCGGCTCGACGACGAGAGCCTTGCCGAACAACGTCTCCCCACTCGGTTCGACCTTGACGCAGCTGTCGGAAACCGTCCGGTTGTCGTCTACCGGTACTGCGGCCACATCGCGGTCGCGAACACAGCGGCTCTCCAGCGATCGGGAATCGACGCCACGACTGATGATCCACCGGGCGGAATCGTCGACCGCGACCCCACCGGACAGCCGACCGGAGTGCTCCGTGAGACAGCGATGGGGTTGATGAAGGGTGCTCTTGGACGGAGCTCCGCGACAAATCCCCGAACCGTGATCGACGGTCTGAGTCGTCTCGCAGGTCTCGGGATCACCTCCATCGGCGCGATGATCGGCTACGGCGAGAGCCCATCTCAGCAGCTTGCTGCAGAAGCAGAACTGCTTCGATCGGTCGCTCCGGAGCTGCCACTACGGGTCAACGCGTTCTCGATAACAGATTCACGGCATTCGTTGACACACTCGGTCGAGACCATGCGCGGTGCGGGGAACAGACTCAGATGGTCGGGTGTCAAGAGATTCTCCGACGGCAGTCTCGGTGGACACACCGCAGCGATGACGGACCCTTACGCCGACGTCGATACTCTCGGCACATACCGACTGGCCGACGCCGACGTCGACATCGCGCGCCACAGTCTCGCACTCGGCGGCATGGTCGCCGTTCATGCGATCGGTGACCGTGCGATCACCAAGGTGCTCGGTGTTTTCGAGACCCTGATCTCGGAGGGGGCGGACCGTCGGTCCCTGCGCATGGAGCACGTATCGGTGGCAAGTCCGGTGATCCTCGACCGATTTGCGCAGATGGGAGCGACCGCTGTCGTCCAGCCTGCATTCCTTGCATCGGAGCAAACCTGGCTCGTCAAACGACTGGGAGCCGAAAGGATGGCGTGGGCCTATCCGTTCGAAGCGATGCGTAGACGGGGCATCCCCCTCGCAGGATCGTCTGACAGCACCGTCGAACCACCGAATCCGCTATGGGGAATGGCTGCGGCGATGGACCGGTACGGCATAGGTTCCGAGCACCGGCTCACCGGGCTTCAGGCTTTGGACATGTTCACGGCCGGTGGAGCCTTGGCTCTCCGCGAACCCGCTCCACTTGCCGCCGGCTCTCCTGCGGACTTTGTCGTCGTCGACACGGACATCTCGACTGCCTCTGCGGAGTCCGTCCACGATGCGAACGTGATCGACACGTACGTCGATGGCGAACGGGTCGTCGTCGATAGATCACTGCCGACGTGGGTCGACTAGTCGGGGTACTAGGCCGACCGGGTCGAGGGCCAGCACTCCTGGCAATACGAGCCCCACTCCCCGTAGCGCGGGTCGTGGAGCAGTTCGACACCGCACCCTGCACATTCGGCGGCGATGAACGTGTCCGCTATGTGTGTGAACGGTCCGTCCTTCGACAAGAGGTCCGAGACGAGGATCGTGTTCGAGTGTCCGCCTGGCATCCGAGGATTGTATGGCGGACGGCCGATACCGCTCCGAAACGGACATCGGCAGTCAGCTCTTGATCGGTCCGATCACCGCTTCGAGCCCGTCAAGGACCTCACCGATCTCGGCGTGTCGCTC
>CAYTWC010000115.1:0-6475 GCA_964441975.1 uncultured Acidimicrobiaceae bacterium
ACCGCCGGTTGGTCCAGCGCTCGGTCAGCACGGTGTCAACATCATGGACTTCGTCCAGGAATACAACGCGGCAACAGCCGCACAGTCCGGGACGATCATTCCGGTCGAGATCTCGATCTATGAGGATCGGTCATTCACGTTCATCACGAAAACGCCTCCCGCAGCGGTCCTGTTGCGCCAAGCAGCACGGATCGAGAAGGGTTCGTCCGTTCCGAACAAGGAAAAGGTCGGTTCGGTCACCAAGGCGCAGGTTCGCGAGATCGCCGAAACCAAGATGCCGGACCTCAATGCAAATGACATCGACAACGCGATGCTCATCGTCGAGGGAACAGCCCGTTCGATGGGGCTGACAGTTACGGACGCGTAGCGTCCGAGTACACAGTACGAAGTACACAGTACGGAGTACACACGGAGAGAGTGGAAGAGCTTCGGCTCGTGGACCACGAAAGGAAAGAAACAGCATGGCCGTTTCGAAGAACGTCGCCTCGGTACAGAATCGCTACGACCGCGAGGCGCTGTACACCCCTGAGGAAGCGCTTGACCTCGTCAAGTCGCTCGCATACGCCAAGTTCGATGAGTCCGTCGATGTGGTGTTCGGTCTCGGTATCGACGCTCGTCAGGCAGAACAGATCGTGCGGGGCACTGTGTCACTGCCACATGGGAGTGGCAAGCAGATCAAGGTCGCCGTCTTTGCGAACGATCAGGCGAAGGAGGCCGAGGAGGCTGGAGCCGATCTGGTCGGCGGCGATGACCTCGCCGACAAGATCACGAGCGGCGACGTCGCCTTGGATTGGGACGTGACGATCGCGAGCCCCGACATGATGCCTGTCGTCGGAAAGCTCGGTCAGTTGCTCGGTCCGCGTGGTCTGATGCCGAATCCGAAGTCGGGGACCGTGACCACCGACGTGGCCAAGACGGTTGCCGAATTCAAGGCGGGGCGCGTCGAGTATCGAAATGATCGCTACGGCAACGTCCACATCCCGGTGGGCCGGGTGTCGTTCGAAGTCCCCGCTCTTCTGGACAACTTCTTCGCGGTTGCAGATGAGATCGCTCGTTCACGCCCCGCGTCGACGAAAGGCATCTACATGCGTCGCGTGACCGTCAGCTCGACAATGGGTCCCGGCGTCAAGGTGGACACAGCCGCCGTCACCGACCTTCTGAAGCGGCGCCGGTAACACCGGACCGCCCTCAGGCGAAAGAACAAGAGAGGACACCGCCCCCGACGGGCGGTGTCCTCTTTCTGTTTGTGGTTCGGTTCGCCGCGATGTGTCACTCGGCTTGAGAGCGCATCTCCATCAGGTAGCCGCCGATCCCAATGAGCAATGAGATGCCCATGATCGGCGTCGAGACTCGCTTTACCGGAGCCGAGACCATCAAGAGCCCGACGACGAATCCGATGATGCCAACGTTCACACCCCAGAGCGCGACCTTGTCGACGGTCGTGATGGACGTCCGTCGCAGTCCTTGGAGCACGATCACCCCGAATAGCACGTTCGTCATGACTCCGATGAACATGGAGTGGTCGAACGCGAGCAGCAACCCCAACTGTGACGATGTCAGTGCATCGAAGTCGATCGATCCGCCAACCACCTGGACGATCAACACGGTGCCGAGAATCACATACACGACCAGGAAGAGGCTGCCAATCCGCGGGAATGCACCTGGACCTGAGCCCTTCCACCCGGCGGGAAGGAGTAGCGACCGGTCTCGCACGACGAGGATGACGATGCCGACGATCATGAGGAGGTTCGCTGGACCGAGCAGTTCTTCCTCTAGGCGTCCGAGGAACCCGATGTTTGCGAGCATGCCTGCGGCGAACAGGATCCACATCTGAGCGGCTCCGAGTCGGTCCTCCCGCAGTGGCGTGTGGCCGCGGAACAGCCACTCGATGACTGCCATCGCAGCCAGGATCAGGAATCCGATGACCATCGCAGGCGGATGTCCCTCCGCGACTGCGGCTGCGGTCTCGTCTCCCAACCCGGGGATCTCGCCCTGTGATGTGTAGATGCCGAGGGCAACGCCGAGCACCGACCCGACCAGGAGGGCGATCCAAGAGAGTATGAGTCCGAGTCGCGCCACCGAGCTGTGCTCGGTCCTGCGGTTCGCACCGAACAACCAAACGGCGAACCAGACGACCACGACGAACAATATTGTGCCGACGATGGGCCGCTGGATCCGGTCCCCAGGAATGCGGTCTCCCGCGAGAAATGCGATGACGTAGGCGGTAATTGCGATCGTCATGGTCCACGCCATGACCATTGCGCGTCTCGTCTCCGAATCGTCCGCATCTGATCGGGCGAACATCAGCAGCGCAGCGCCGGTGACGGCCAGGGTGATCCAGCCCAGCGTTCCCGCATGAACGTGGGTCAGGAGCGTGTCGTGGTCGGGTGTGTACAGGTCAAGCCCGTTGAGAATGCCAACGACGATCGTGATGACGAACAGCAACAGCGATGCCATGAACGTGACGCGAGCAGCAGGCCAGAAGGGTGAACGGGACGATGCATCCAACATATCTTCCTCCAAAGAATGTGACGGAACCAAGCCCGAGGTGTGATGGTATCGAAACAAATCGACGCTTGCTGGTCGTGCATGCGTATCGCCACGCGTAGAATCGTGCGATGGTCGACCCCACGAAGTCACGCATGCACCTGCGGCTCGTAGCAGTGACCTTGTTGGTCATGGTGGCGATATCGGCGTGTGGAGGACAGGCCGCCGATACGGGTCCGAGCCGCCAGGGGCGCGATGTATACGGCTCGGTCTGCTCGGCCTGTCATGGCAATGCCGGACAGGGCGGCGTGGGTCCCAGCCTGTCGGGGGTCGTGGAGACGTTCCCGTCCTGCGAGGAGCAGGTCAAGTGGATCACGCTCGGTTCCGAGCGATGGAAGGCGGAGATCGGACCGACGTATGGCGCCAACGACACGCCGGTCGAGAACGTGATGCCGGAAATGGCCGCACAGCTTTCGCCCCAGGCGATCGCTGCGGTCGCCGCGTTCGAACGCTCCAACTACGGGGGCGCAAGCGTCGCTACAGCGGAGGCAGACTGCGGGTTCACACCGGATGGATGGGTCGGCTTCGGTCCCTAGGTCGTGTAGGTGCGTCGGGGCCTCGAACAACTCACGGTTGACACCAGCGTTTCAGTCAACAACTATTGGGACATAGTCGGGGGATCGCCGAGGAAGGAAGAAACGAACCACCACCGTTTCGAGGTGAGCCAGCCAACATCGCAGTCTGCACACACCGGCCCCTACCCCGGTTGACTCGATGGACGCGAGTAGATGGCATCCTGGCCCGCCGTCTGCACGACCACAAACCGGCTCATCGCCCTTCCAGCGATCCCCCGCTACTCCTTGCGGCCGACCTCGCTTCGCTCGGAGATCCAAGATCCAAGATCCAAGATCCAAGTTCGGCATCGGGCAGTCGAAGTTCTTCGGCTTGCATCTTGATTCTTGAGTCTTGTTGTCTTGTTATCTCGTTGCAGCGGTTAGGCTGCAACGCACAACCTCATACCGACCCAAGACCGTTGGTGCCACTGGCATAAGGGAACTCCCGCCAACGCAGGCCGATCTCACTGGAGAGTCCTGCACGTCCTGTGTCGGGCTCTGTTTCATTTCAGGGCACATGAGGCGAAGTGAAAGTCCGAATGAGGAGGACGACACATGCCACGACCAGAAAAGGTCCAGGCGGTCGCCGAAATCAAAGAGCGTATTGAGGGAGCACGAGCCGTGTTCCTGACCGAGTACGCCGGTCTTTCGGTCAAGGACCAACAGACCCTGCGACGCGAGCTGCGTGCGAACGGTGCAGAGTTCAAGGTCGTCAAGATGACGCTCGCCCGCCTCGCGGCGGAAGAGCTCGACAACGACGAGTTCAATGAGCTTCTGATCGGCCCGACCGGTCTGACGTTCAGTGATGAGGACGCGGTAACGGCGGCAAAAACGTTGAAGGACTTCGCCAAGGAGCACGATGTATTCGTGATCAAGGGCGGCCTGCTCGGAAACGAATTCCTGACGCCCGAAACCATCTCCCAACTCGCCGAGATCGAACCACGGGAAGTCTTGCTCGCGAAGTTCGCAGGCGCCATGAAGGCGCCGATGTCGAACCTTGCGGGACTTGTCGCTGCGTTGCCTCGCAACGCGGCGTCGATGTTCTCCCAGCTGCTTGAGAAGAAGGAGACCGCCGAACCGGAGGCCGTTGTCGAAGACGGCCCTGAACCGGTGGCTCCCGAGGCTGAGGCAGATGGTGAGGACGCAGCGGACGAGGTTGATGCACCCACTGAGGAAGCATCCGCCGATGCTGCCGACACAGCCGACGATTCGACAGAGGACGCAGAAGATGCGCCCGAGGCCGTCGATGCGGTAGCTGATGCCGAGGCAGAGGATTCTGACGAGACCGAAGACGACGATTCGGCGGACAAGGTCGAGGCATCGCAGGATGTCGACGACGAAACCGACGATGAAACCGAAGCGTCCGATGACGCTGAGGAGGAATAACCAAACATGGCCAAGATGACAACCGACGAGTTGCTCGGCACGTTCGAGGAAATGACTGTCCTTGAACTGTCAGAGTTTCTCAAGGCATTCGAAGAGAAGTTCGAGGTGACCGCGGCAGCCCCTGTGGCAGTCGCTGCCGTTGCCGCCGGTGGCGAAGCCGCCGCTGCTGCCGAAGAGCAGGACGAGTTCACAGTCGTCCTCGCGGGTGCAGGTGACAAGAAGATCCAGGTGATCAAGGAAGTTCGTGGTCTCACGAGCCTCGGTCTCAAGGAAGCAAAAGCGCTTGTCGACGAAGCACCGTCGAACATCCTTGAGGGTGTCGACAAGGAAACTGCCGACAAGGCGAAGGAAGCCCTCGAGGGTGCCGGTGCCAGCGTCGAGCTGAAGTAGCAGCCGAAGCAGAGCTTCGGAGATCTCAGATCCCAGATCTCAGATCTCAGTACAGAGGGAGGGGAGTCGGGAGACCGGCTCCCTTTCTCGCGTCTGGGCCCCGTCGTCAGCTCCCGACGGGTGGGCGGCGGTTGTTTCCCGCTTCGGGGAGGACGAGGTACCCCGCGGCGAGGAAACCAAGGGCACCGAGGAACGTCCCTCCGTTGACCAGCACCTGGTTCACGACTTCGCCGGTATCGAGGGTGTACGCACCGATGGCCGACAGCATGAAGAAGATCGAACCGATGTAACTCAGGGCTGCGATCCACCAGTCCTCGTCATCGGTGAGTACCGCCCAGATCTTCCGCCCGCAGGCGGCGAGCCACGCGAGGTGACTCGACACCAAGAACGCGATCGAGCCGATGAAGTCAGGTACCCAGACCACACGGTTCACCTGCTCGACAGACAGCGTCGTCGACATCGCATCGAAGGTGTTCAGATTGAAGAACAGCATCCCGATGAACTGGATTGCTGCTGCCCACCACACGAGACTTCCGTGCTCGATCGCTATGTGCCATCGTCGGACGGCTACGCCATCCGTGGCGGCGGCGTAGTTCCGTCGAAGCTGCCACAGCTGGCTTGCACCTGCGGATGTGAAGAACAGCGATCCGACGAAGAACGTGATCCCCACGACCCTCGGCGGCACGTGGAGCGCGTACCACGGGAGCGACCCCAGGGCGAAGCATGATGAGCCCACGATGAAGAACATCGCAACGCGCCAATCGAGGCTCCACGGTTCCCAAGAGATGTGGCGACGCCAGTCCATCGACATGCGATCCCGACGGGGGCGGACTAGTGGGCGAACGCGGTGTCGCTGGACGTGTGCGTCGGCGGGAACTGCTCAAGATGGGTACAGGCTTCACGGATGGAATCGAGCAACGAATCCGCCAGATCGCGGTCGAGACCCTCGCGTACGACGATGCGAAGAATCGCCGTATCGGTCGCGTTGTCCGGCAGGGTGTACGCCGGCACCTGCCAACCACCGGCCCGCAAGCGCTCCGACACATCGAAGACGGTGTACTTGGACGAATCCTTCAGTTTGAAGGCAAGGACCGGGATCGCTGATCCGTCGCTGAGGATGTCGAACGGACCCATGTCACGGAGGGTCGCCGACAGGTAGAGAGCGAGATCGCGGAGAGTCTCCATGATCGATGTGTAGCCCCGCCGTCCCAACCGCAGGAAGTTGTAGTACTGGCCGACTATCTGGTTGCCGGGTCGCGAGAAATTCAGTGTGAACGTCGGCATGTCGCCACCGAGATAGTTGACATGGAAGACGAGATCCTCCGGGAGATCCGAAGCCGAGCGCCACACCACGAATCCGATGCCGGGATACGTCAGACCGTATTTGTGCCCGGACACGTTGATCGATTTGACCTGTGGGAGGACGAAGTCCCACTCGAGTTCAGGGTGGATGAACGGAGCGACGAAACCACCGCTCGCGCCGTCGACGTGGATCGGGATGTCGAGCCCGTTGGCTGCGTTGTACTCGACGACGCGGTCGTGGATTTCTTTGATCGGCTCGAACGCACCGGTGTAGGTCGTTCCGAGGATCGGAATGA
>CAYTWC010000116.1:0-1209 GCA_964441975.1 uncultured Acidimicrobiaceae bacterium
CTATCGAGGAACTCCCACATTCGATCACCGCGCAGCGTGACGTGCGCACCGATCGCTTGACCCTCGCGGACCTTGAAGTTCGAGACGGACTTGCGTGCCCTGTTCACCTTCGGCTGTTGACCGGTGATGATCCGGAGATCCTCGACGACGCCGTCGATGAGCTTGGCGTCTGCGGCTGCATCACCTGCACCCATGTTGACGACGATCTTCGTCAGACGCGGTACGCGCATGACGTTGTCGAGGTCGAGCTCCGCTTTGAGCTGATCCCTGATCTCGGTTTCATACTGTTCTTTGAGTCGAGGGGCCACTAGAGATCTCCTCCACATTTGCGGCACACCCGGTACTTGTTTCCATCGTCGTCGAACCGGGCGCCGATCTTGGTCGGCCCGCATTCGTCGCACAGGATCATGACGTTCGACGCATCGATCGGCATGTCCTTGTCGATGATTCCGCCGGTGTTGGCTTCACCGGTCGCGCGCTGGTGACGCTTTGCTGTCGCAACGCCCTCAACGATGATCCGGTTCTGGTCCGGGAACACCTTTGCGATCTTTGATTCGGTTCCGGCGTCCTTGCCGGTTATGACCATGACTTGGTCTCCGCTACGAAGTTTCATCTACAAGACCTCCGGAGCCAACGAGACGATTCGCATGAATCGCTTGTCTCGAAGTTCACGCCCGACGGGCCCGAAGATGCGGGTACCGCGAGGCTGCTGTTGATCGTTGATGATCACGCATGCGTTCTCATCGAAACGGATGTACGAACCGTCCGGACGACGGTTCTCCTTGCGTGTCCGCACCACAACCGCTTTGACGACCTCGCCCTTCTTGACGGTTCCGCCGGGAATGGCTTCTTTCACGGTGGCGACGATGACGTCACCAACCGATGCATAGCGACGGCCGGACCCTCCGAGCACGCGGATGCACAGCACCTCTCGCGCTCCCGAGTTGTCGGCGACCTTGAGCCGCGTTTCCTGCTGGATCATCGGGCACGCTCCACTACTTCAGCCACCCGCCACCGCTTCGACTTCGACATCGGTCGTGTCTCCTCGATGCGGACGGTGTCGCCGACGTTGGCGTCGTTCTGCTCGTCGTGTGCGTGGTATTTCTTGCGGACAGGAACTGTCTTCCCGTACCTGGCGTGACGCTTTGCATCACGAACCTCGACGGTCACGGTCTTGTCACGTTGGTCGGAAACGACGATTCCGACGCG
>CAYTWC010000116.1:1219-6463 GCA_964441975.1 uncultured Acidimicrobiaceae bacterium
GTTCCATCTACGCCTCCTCCTGCTGTGACTGCCACGCGTCGATTTCCTGCTCGCGCATCACCGTGGCGATGCGGGCAACGTCGCGCTTGACCTCTTTGAGGCGTGCAGTGTTGTCGAGCTGGTTCGTGACGAGTTGGAAGCGCAGATTGAACAACTCTTCCTTCGCCTCGTCCAGCTTGGTCTCGAGCTCGGTGTAGGTCAGCTTGCGAAGCTCCAGGGCGTTCATACGTCCTCCCGCTTCACGAACTTGGCCTTGACCGGCAGCTTGTGCCCAGCGAGGCGCATGGCCTCCTGAGCGAGTTCCTCGTCGACACCGGACATCTCGAACATGATGCGGCCGGGCTTGACGACGGCGACCCAGTACTCGGGGTTGCCTTTGCCCGAACCCATGCGGGTCTCGGCAGGCTTCTCGGTGATCGGCTTGTCCGGGAAGATGGTGATCCAGACCTTCCCTCCACGCTTGATCTTGCGGGTCATCGCGATACGAGCAGCTTCGATCTGCCGTGACGTGATCCAGCCGCGTTCTTGGGCTTGCAATCCGTAGTCACCGAACGACACACGCGTGCCGCCCTTCGCCTTGCCCTGCATACGACCCTTCTGGACCTTGCGATACTTGGTGCGCTTTGGCATCAACATCGGCTATTCCTCCTCGTCGTCGGGTTCGGCTGCGGGCTCCTCGGACACGTTCGCTGTGTCCTCGGCGGCTTCGTCGGTTGCGATCTCCGCAACCTCGGCAGCAGTGTCTTGTGTGGTCTCTTCGACCTTGGCCTCCGTCTCTTCGACCTCAGCCTTTGCATCGGCGACCACGTCCTCTGGGATCTGGGGTCCCTGATCTGGAATCTCGGTGGCAGCCGTCGCTTCCCGTGCTTCTTCGAGCACGGCCTCTGCTTCGGCAGCGGTGACCTTCTTGCCTCCGCCAGCCTCGATCAGACGGCCTCCACGCTTACCACCACCAGCTTCGACGACGCGCTTGCCGCCACCAGCCTCGATGATCCGCTTCTCGGAGCCGCCGGCAGCAGCTTCCGCCCGTGACTTGACTGACTTCCGGCGTCCGCGGTCTGCTCCGTCGCCGGTTGCGAGACGTGCTTCTGCCGCGGCGCGACCTGCGGTGCCTGTCCGCTTCATGATGTCGCCCTTGTAGACCCACACCTTGACGCCGATGGCACCGACCGTCGTCGCTGCAGTTGCCTCGCCGTAGTCGATGTCTGCACGAAGGGTGTGCAGAGGGACTCGGCCCTCGAGGTACCACTCGCGACGCCCCATGTCGGCACCACCGAGCCGACCGGATGCCTGGACGCGCACGCCCTCGGCACCGGCCTTGAGCGCCGTCGAGACGGTCCGCTTCATGGCACGGCGGAACGAGACACGGCCTTCGAGCTGGTCGGCAACACTGCGTGCGAGCAGTGTTGCATCGAGCTCGGGGTTGTGGACCTCGATCACGTTGAATTTGATCCTGCGTCCGGAAATCTTCTCGAGGCCGGCACGCATGCGCTCGGCTTCGGATCCACCGCGTCCGATGACCACGCCGGGACGACCGGTGTGAACATCGACCTGGACCTTCTTGTCGCCGATGCGCTCGATGTCAATGCGGGAAATGGCCCCACGCTTGAGTTCATCGTTGAGGAAGCTTCGGATACGATGATCCTCGGCCACGTTTGCGGCGTATTCCTTGTCGCTGTACCAGCGTGCGGTCCAATCAGTGACGATTCCTAGACGCAGACCGTAGGGATGGCTTTTCTGCCCCATCAGGCAACCTCCTCCTGGCCGTCTTCGACGGCCTCGTCTGCGACAACAATTGTGATGTGACTCGTCCTCTTGAGGATCTGCGTTGCACGACCACGGGCACGCGGGCGCCAGCGCTTGAGCGTCGGTCCCTCATCGGCGTACGCCTGGGCGACGAACAGATCCTCCGCGTCGAGTGCGAAATTGTGCTCCGCATTGGCGATCGCCGAGTCGAGCACCTTGCCGATCGTGGCAGCGGCCTTGCGGTTCGTGAACTGCAGGACCGCTTGTGCTTCCTCAACGGGAAGACCACGAACGAGGTCGAGAACTCGGCGCACCTTGTACGGCGACTGGCGCACGTATTTTGCTTGGGCTCGGACGTTCATCGTTTCCTCGCAGCGGCGTCGACCATGTGGCCCCGGAATGTCCGCGTAGGAGCGAACTCACCGAGCTTGTGACCGACCATCGACTCTGAGATATACACGGGGACGTGCTTGCGGCCGTCGTGCACCGCAATGGTGTGACCGACCATCTCCGGGATGATCGTCGAGCGACGGCTCCAGGTCCGGATGACGCGCTTGTCTCCGCCCGAGTTCGCCTTCTCGATCTTCACCAAGAGGTGCTCGTCGACGAACGGCCCCTTTTTCAGGCTTCTCGCCATGGCTTACCTCTTACCCTTCTTGGCACGGCGACGAACGATGTACTTGTCGCTCGCCTTGTTCTTCTTGCGGGTCTTGCCCTCGGCCTTGCCCCATGGGCTGACCGGATGACGACCACCCGAGCTGCGGCCCTCACCACCACCGAGTGGGTGATCCACCGGGTTCATGGCGACACCGCGTGACTGTGGGCGCTTGCCCTTCCAACGGTTCCGTCCTGCCTTACCGATCTTGATCAGCTCGGCTTCCGTGTTTCCGACCTGACCGATCGTTGCGCGGCAGTCGAGTTCGACCTGACGCATCTCACCGGATGGGAGACGGAGGAGCGCTACGTTGCTCTCCTTGGACATCAGCTGTATCGCGGTGCCGGCGGAACGGCCCATCTTCGCTCCTCCACCGGGGCGAAGTTCGACACCGTGGACGACCGTACCGGTCGGGATGTTGCGAAGCGGGAGGGCATTCCCAGGGCGGATCTCGGCACCGGATCCGGATTCGAGCATGTCGCCTACGGCGATTCCGACCGGAGCAAGGATGTACCGCTTCTCACCGTCGACATAGTGGAGCAAGGCGATCCTGGCATTGCGGTTCGGGTCGTATTCGACCGATGCAACCTTCGCTGGAACGCCGTCCTTGTTCCGACGGAAATCGATGATGCGGTAACGACGCTTGTGTCCGCCACCACGATGGCGCGATGTGATGCGCCCGTACGAGTTGCGACCCGACGACCGTGTCTTGGGTGCAAGCAGGCTCTTCTCCGGTGTCGACTTCGTGATTGAATCGAAATCCGAGACCGTTTGGAACCGGCGACCCGGTGATGTTGGCTTGAGTTTCTTTACACCCATGATCTATACCTCGAACACGTCAATCGAGTCACCGTCAGCGAGTGTGACGATGGCGCGCTTCGTGTCCTTGCGTTTGCCCACTGTCCAGCCAGTGCGCTTCAGCTTTCCCTGTCGGTTCATCGTGTTCACCGAAACGACCTTCACATCGAAGATCTTCTGGATGGCGAGCTTGATCTCGGTCTTGTTGGACCGGCGATCGACGACGAACGTGTAACTGTTGTTGTCAGCGACCAGGTCGTACGACTTCTCCGACACGACCGGCTCAAAGATGATGTCGCGTGGGTTCTTCATGCGGACACCTCCTCGGCGGGTTCTTCAACTGGCGTGGCGGATTCCGCCTCTGCACTTGGATCTTGGATCTTGGATCTTGGATTTTCAGCGCCCGCCGCGTGCTCGTCCGAGCCGCGTGGAGCTCCCTGGCCGAGCTCGAGGGTGCCCTTGCTCATGATGATCGTGTCTGCCCAGAGGACGTCATACGTGTTCGCCTGCCCGAGGTTGTGGGCAATGACACCGTCGATGTTCCGGAACGACTTGATCGCGGTCCGCTCGTGGTCCTCAGCGATCAGGAGCACCTTGCCGGTCGCTCCGATTGACGCCAGGAGCGCCGTCGCGTTCTTCGTCTTCGGCACATCCCAGACATCGAACGAGTCGACGACCTTGATCTGTCCTTCCGCAGCGCGAACCGACAGTGCGCTTCGCAGAGCGAGACGTCGCATCTTCTTCGGCGTCCGCTGGCTGTAGTCACGTGGCTTCGGCCCGTGGGCCACACCACCGCCGACCCACTGAGGCGAGCGGATCGAGCCGTGGCGTGCACGACCGAGACCCTTCTGCGCCCAAGGCTTGCGACCACCACCGCGTACTTCTGCACGCGTCTTGGTCGAATGGGTCCCTGCACGTTTCGCGGCGAGTTGTGCCGTTACGACCTGATGCATGACCGCCGTGTTCGGCTCGATACCAAAGATGTCGGGATTGAGTTCCACGGTCCCGTTCTCGGTCCCGTCGGCTGCGAAGAGAGCTGCCGTGAGTTTGTCAGCCATTGGCCTTCACCGCCTCCCTGATCACGACGATCGCACCCTTCGGACCCGGGATTGCACCGCGGAGCAGAACGACGTTGCGCTCGGTATCGACTTCGACGACATCAAGGTTCATCATCGTGACCTGATCTCCGCCCAAACGGCCCGGCATACGCTTGCCCTTAAACACACGTGCCGGGGTCGCACACGCACCGATGGCTCCTGGAGCACGGTGCACCTTGTGGGCGCCGTGACCGGCACCTTGACCCTTGAAGTTGTGACGCTTCATGACTCCGGCGAACCCTTTGCCCTTCGAGATGCCGGTGACGTCGGCCTTCTGGCCTGCGGCGAGAACCTCTGCGATGGTGATCTGCTGACCGAGCTCGAATGCATCAGCATCCTCGACACGGACCTCGACCACGTGCCGGTGTGGCGCAACGCCTGCCTTGGCGAAGTGTCCGGTCGCCGGGCGCCCTGCCTTTTCGGCCGCGAGTTCCTTGAACGCGATCTGGATCGCCGCATACCCGTCCGTCTCGACACGCTTGATCTGCGTGACGACAACCGGACCAGCCTTGACGGCGGTCACAGGAACCGCTCGGTGTTCCTCGTCGAAGATCTGGGTCATCCCCAGCTTCTCTCCGATGATTGCATTCATGTCTTGATCTCTACTTCCACGCCTGCAGGGAGGTCGAGCCGCATGAGCGAGTCGACCGTCTTGGGTGTTGGTTCGAGTATGTCGATGAGGCGCTTGTGAATCCGCATCTCGAAGTGCTCACGCGACGACTTGTCGACGTGTGGCCCTCGGATGACGGTGTAGCGATGAATCCTCGTCGGGAGCGGAACCGGCCCCTTGATCTTCGCCTGGGTACGGGTCACCGTCTCCGCGATCTTCCTCGCCGACTCATCGACGACCGTGTGATCGTATGCCTTGAGACGGATCCGGATCCGATGCTCGTTTGCCATGGTTGTTTCTCTCTTCGTTCGTTCTTCGAGCAGCTATTCGATGATCTT
>CAYTWC010000117.1:0-3089 GCA_964441975.1 uncultured Acidimicrobiaceae bacterium
ACTCGGTCTCCTTATACGGTCGCCCTGACTACGTCTACGACCGTCAGCAACTTTCCTCCCTCCAGGCAGCGAATCCGATCATGGAGATCACGTCTCACCTGATGGCGGGAAACGTCGTCGCCAAGACCGAGTCCACCATCTCGAGTCACGACTTCGCCGAGCGGCTCAGAGGAGTGCTCGATGACTTCTTCGTGGACGACGACGTTGCCGTTGTCGTGGATGCACAGATGTCGGCAAAGGCTGCCGCAGGGAGCAAGCGCGTCAAGGTCCGCGAAGATGCGTTGTTCTCCGACATGGATTTTGACCAGCTCCTCAATCACGAGGCGTTGATCCACACACTCACCTCCCTCAACGGAAAGCGACAACCTCTTCGGTCCCTCGGACTTGGTTCTCCCCGGACGACGAAGACGCAAGAGGGCCTCGCCGTGTTCTCGGAGCTCGTCACCTTCTCCATCGATCTCAATCGGCTCCGCCGCGTTGCCCTCCGCTCGCAAGCCGTCGGTATGGCACTTGACGGTGCGGACTTCGTCGAGGTGTTCGCTCACTTCCTCGAACAGGGCCAGTCAGAAGAAGAGAGCTACCACTCCGCCCAACGAATCTTCCGTGGGGGCGACGTGCGGGGATCGATCGCCTTCACAAAGGACGCGGCATACCTCGAGGGGCTGGTGCTCGTCCAAACGTTCCTTCGCAAGGCCATTGCCGATGGGCGGGAGGATCTCATCCCGATGCTGTTCGCGGGGCGTTTGACACTCGGAGACGTCGTCGAACTCGAAGACCTGTTCAACCGTGGCGTGCTGATTCCCGCGAGGTACCTACCACCGTGGGCAGTCGGGTTCGGGCGCCTCGCCGCGAATCTGTCGTACTCACTCTTCAGCGCCCGGATCCAACTCGAAACAGTCGAGCTTGATCGATTCCTCGATCTTGAGGAAGGGATGTCATCCGTCAAGTCGAAGGCGTAGCAACGTGCACAAATCGGGGGATGTGCTTGAGTGAAGCTACGAAGTCTCCGATAACCGGGATGCAGACCCAGCACGGCCAGATCTGAGGTGCCACCGTGACAATCCGTACTTCGACCCGACTCCTTGTATTGCTGTGCATCGTGGCGATGACCGCCATAACGCCCGCTGCCATCGCCGCGCCCGACACAGTCGGCGGCGTCGACCCGACCACGGGTGTGTGGACACTCCGGGACGAAGACGCAGGCACCTTCTCGTTCTACTACGGGAACCCCGGCGACGTTCCCTTCGCTGGCGACTGGAACTGCAACGGAACCGACACCCCGGGTCTGTACCGCCAATCCGACGGGTATGTCTACCTCAGGAACTCGAACTCCCAGGGCATCGCCGACATCTCCTTCTTCTTCGGCAATCCCGGGGATGTCCCGATTGCCGGCGACTTCGACGGTGACGGCTGCGACACGGTCTCGATCTACCGACCGTCTGAGGGCAAGGTCTACATCATCAACGAGCTCGGGGACGGTGACGAGGGTCTCGGTGCTGCCGATGTGACCTTCTACTTCGGGAATCCGGGTGACGCGCCTTTCACCGGGGACTTCGATGACGACGGCATCGATACCGTCGGGCTGTATCGACAGACGACGGGTTTCGTCTACTTCCGCAACACGAACAGCGAGGGAATCGCCGATTTCCAGTTCTACTTCGGCAACCCGGGTGACCGGTTCGTCAGCGGGGACTGGACGGATGACGGCAAGGACACGCCCGGCGTCTTCCGCCCCTCCGACACGATGTTCTATCTCAAATACTCCAACGTGCAGGGCAATGCTGACGATCAGTTCGGTTTCGGTTCGGCGAACACGCTGCCGGTGGCCGGTGACTGGGGTGACATCCCGTCTACTCCCGAGCTGAGCCTCCAGCAGGTTGCATCGGGGCTCGACACACCGATGATGGCGACCGCTCCCATCGGTGATCCGCGGCTGTTCATCGTCGAGCGTGACGGTGCCATCAAGATCCTTGAGAACGGCTCGGTGAAAACGGATCCGTTCCTCGAGATCCCCGGCGTCAACACCACGCAGGAGGGCGGATTCCTCGGATTGGCGTTCCACCCGAACTTCGCCGCCAACGGGCGGTTCTTCGTCCACTACACGGGTTCAGGCGGAGCCTACGGTTTCCAGTCCCGGATCGTCGAGTACTACGCGAATCCGGCGTCGGACGTGGCGACCCAGACACCGGTGCGCACGATCCTGACGCTCGATCAGCCGGCGACCAATCACAACGCCGGATCGATCAGCTTCGGGACCGATGGGTATCTCTACATCCCGTTCGGTGACGGGGGAGCTTCGTCGGCCAACGCACAGAACCCCAAGACGCTTCTCGGGTCGGTGGTCCGCATCGACATCGACGGGGGAGTGCCGTACGCGATCCCGGCGGGCAATCCCTACAACGGGACGAACGGTGCTCGCGAGGTCTGGGCCATCGGTCTGCGGAACCCATACCGCTCATCGATCGATTCTGCGACCGGCGATCTCTACCTCGGCGACGTCGGTCAGGATGAGTGGGAAGAGATCTCCGTCGGCAAGGCCGGCGTTGCGGGTGTCAACTACGGCTGGAACACCGTCGAGGGTCCGGAATGCTACAACCCGAGTTCAGGATGCGACCGCACGGGGCTGACGGCCCCGGTTGCGTGGTATTCGCAGGCCGATGGTCGGTCAGTGGTCGGCGGCTACGTCTACCGTGGCTCGGCCATGCCGACGCTCCAAGGGACCTACTTCTACGCGGACTTCTTCTCCAACTGGGTTCGCTCGTTCCGACTGGTGGGGAACAATGCCGTCGACCAGCGGGACTGGACGTCGTCATTCGGGTCCGTGAACAGCATTTCTGGCTTCGGTCAGGACGGGCAGGGCGAGCTGTACATCGTGACGTTCGGAGGCAACGTGTACCAGATCCGGCCCGGAGGGGCATAGAGCGCAAAGCTCTCGGTCAGATGTGTGCGGCCGATGGTTGAGAAAGCTGCTTGAGTGGAGTCGTGAGTTTTCGAATTCTCCCGTCAGCACGTGCACACCCCTGGCACGGGGTATCCCCAGGCCCTGAGCCACCGCGGCGATCCCAACGTCTTTACGCCCAACATCGACA
>CAYTWC010000117.1:3099-5675 GCA_964441975.1 uncultured Acidimicrobiaceae bacterium
TTGGTGACGGCGTACATCGAGATCACGCCGCGTGATGTGGTCAAGTATGAGCTCGAGAAGGTATCGGGTCTCCTCAAAGTCGACCGACCGCAACAGACGAGCAGCTCGCCGCCCACGCTGTACGGGCTCATTCCCCAGACGTACTGTGGCAAGGGTGTTGCGTCGTTGAGCCCTGAGACCGACGTCGCCGACGGTGACCCGCTGGATATCTGCGTGTTCTCGGAACGTCCCATCGACAGGGCTGACATCGTCCTGCCGGCCCGGGTGGTCGGTGGACTCCGGATGATCGACGGGGGAGAGGCCGACGACAAGATCGTCGCAGTGTTGGCCAACGACCGCCTATATCAGGACGCCGAAACCCTTGCTGACCTTCCGACCCACATGATCGATCGGCTCGAGCACTACTTCACGACCTACAAGATGATCCCCGGTTCGTCGACGTCGGTTGTCATCGAGGAGCGGTACGGAGCCGACCACGCACACCGGGTCGTCGATGCAGCGATCGCCGACTACAAGACTGAGATCGCTGGTGTCGATGACTGACCGGACACGGAAGATCGCTGCATTGGTGATCGGGGCGGTCTTGATCGTGTCCGTGATCGGTGGGATGTTCCTCTACTGAGCCATGCCTGTCATTGTCAGGCCTCGACCCCGGTGGTGAAGTCGTAGTCGATGAGCGGTCGGCCGTCGGCGTGTCGCGCGTGGAATCGGTCGGTCCAGGCCGCAGCGTCGAAGTCGTCGTCGTCCATCATCGACCGGTGGATGATCGAGTACAGCAGGTGATCCCTCCACGACAGGAACGTCGGGAACAACTCGAACCAGGCCGGTTCGATGCGATGCTCGGTCTGGTACGAGGCGATGAACTCGGGCCAGATCGTCTCAGCCGCAGCGACCGGATCGTCGAACGCACGCAGCCCGTAGTACATCACAATCGCGAGATCGTCAGCGAACCAGCTGTACCCGCAGTCGTCGAAGTCGAACAGCGTGACGGTGTGTCCGTCATAGTGCGCGTTGCCGCCGTGTGCGTCGAGGTGCACGAGACCGTAGACGTCATCGGTCCTTGGTAGGGAACGCATCGATTCGAGCAGCCGTCGCATCTCGGCGTTTGCATCGACGTCCGACTCGGGGATGAACATGGAGTCCTGGAGGAGGACGTCATCGTCCCAGTGCGGCCGCACGAACGAGGGGTCCGAGGGGCGGAACCCTGCGGTGGAGGCGTGGATCCGCCCGAGGAGGGCGCCGTGGGCACGCCAGAAGTCCAGATCGCTGTTCTCCCTATCGGGGGTCTTGCCCGGTGCTTTCGACCACGCACCGGCGTGAAAATGTGCTCCGTATCCGTCGCCGATCGCTTCGATCAGGTTGCCTTGCGGGCTCATCACCGTCGACGCCACCGTCACCCCGTGTGCCGCGAGATACCGGGTGAACTCCGCTTCGCCGTTCAACAGCTCGATGGTCCGCCGGTCGCTGTGTCCGACCTTGATGATCACCGGTTGCTCGTCGAAGGTCGTTTCGTAGACGAAACTCTCGAATCCGCCCAGATCGACCAGGTCGTCGGTACTCAGACCGTATCGATCCGCCACCTGATCGAGGATGGCGGGCGTGAAACGTTCGACGACGTACGGTTTCATGGGAGTCCAAGCGGTTGTCGGTGACGCAATGGTGGCATGTGCCGCCTCGTTGTGGCAACCGCCGCGGGGTGGATTGACCTTGCCCCGAGCATGGGTACCATTGCATGCCAGCCCCGCGGATCACAAACGGGGTAAAGCAACACTGGGCCGGAACATCATGACGTGGACACCAGACAGTTGGCGCACGAAGACAGCGCACCAACAGCCGAACTACCCGCAGCCGGATGAGCTTGCAAGGGTCGAAAAGGAGCTCGCAGGCTCACCTCCGCTCGTGTTCGCGGGCGAGGCTCGCCAGTTGCGGGCGCAGCTCCGCAAGGTCGCCCGAGGTGAGGCGTTCCTCCTCCAGGGTGGCGATTGTGCGGAGTCGTTCGCGGAGTTCCACGTCGACACGATCCGCGACACGTTCAAGGTCATGCTCCAGATGTCCGTGGTGCTCACCTACGGCGCGTCCCTTCCGGTGGTCAAGGTCGGTCGAATGGCAGGGCAATTCGCAAAACCGCGATCGTCGGACCTCGAGACCCAGGGCGACATTTCGCTACCGAGTTATCGGGGCGACATCGTCAACGGCATCGCGTTCGACGAAGCCGCACGCGTGCCCGATCCGGAACGCCTGCTGAAGGCGTACAACCAGTCGGCGCTCACGCTCAACCTGCTCCGTGCATTCGCCCAGGGTGGGATGGCCAACCTCGAACAGGTCCATCGGTGGAATCTCGAGTTCATCAAGGACACCGATCAGGCAGAACGCTACGAGACGCTCGCTGCCGACCTCGACGAGACCCTCGGATTCATGCGGGCCATCGGCTTGACCCCCGAAACCGTCCATCAGCTCAAGGAAACCGCGTTCTACACCAGCCATGAAGCGCTTCTTCCCGGTTACGAAGAAGCATTGACGAGGACTGATTCAATCACCGGGCTGCCATATGCGTGCTCGGCACACATGCTGTGGAT
>CAYTWC010000117.1:5685-6376 GCA_964441975.1 uncultured Acidimicrobiaceae bacterium
ACGCGTCAGCTCGACGGTGCACACGTCGAGCTTCTGCGTGGCGTCGAGAACCCCATCGGTCTCAAATGCGGACCATCACTGTCCCCTGACGAGCTGGTCCGGTTGATCGCCGTGCTCGACCCCGACAATGATCCCGGCCGTCTGACGCTCATCACGCGTCACGGTGCGGACGGTGTCGCCGACTACCTGCCACCGCTCATCGACGCGGTCGAGAAGGAAGGCACGGAAGTTGTCTGGTCATGTGACCCGATGCACGGTAATACTGTAAAATCGCCAAAGGGTTACAAGACGCGTCCATTTAATAAGATACTGGGTGAAGTGCGTAATGTGTTTGATGTGCACAAAGCAGAAGGAACTTACGCTGGTGGTGTCCATCTGGAAATGACAGGGCAGGATGTAACTGAATGTATGGGAGGGGCGCAAGCAATCTCTGAAGTAACTCTAAAAGATCGTTACCACACCCATTGTGATCCGCGTTTAAATGCAACACAGAGTACTGAGCTTGCTTTCTTAATTGCAGAAGAGTTGCGTTCAGGGGTGTAGTTGAATACTATTTGTGTGGTAATCGTATAATAGTATCCGACAAATTCGGAGTTCTTTTTTTTATATAGCTACGCCAATTCTTTTTTTGTCCTGCAAGTTTTTCATACTGCAGAGTATAGTGTTCCTCTACAGACCTTTGCCCTTGTCC
>CAYTWC010000118.1:0-1106 GCA_964441975.1 uncultured Acidimicrobiaceae bacterium
TGCGTCTCGGTGCGGCGCAGGCGCCACCCGAGCGCACCCTCATCGAGACCGACAGCCCGTATCTGACACCCGAACCATTCCGAGGCTCGGACAACGAACCGCGTCATGTCGGCCTCACCGGTGCAAAGCTCGCCGAGGTCTGGGGTGTGACGACGGCGGACGTCGCAGCGAGCACCACGGCACATGCCCGAAAGGTCTTTCGGCATGGCTGATTTCGGTCTCCAAGCCCGCGCGGACATCCGAGCGCTGCTCGCCGAGCACGAACACCGACCACAGAAGTCGTTCGGTCAGAATTTCCTCGCCGACCCGAACATCATCGACCGGATCGTGCGGGTTGCGGCGGTCGACGCCTCGACCGATGTCATCGAGATCGGAGCCGGCACCGGGGCACTGACAGTTGCGCTTGCTGTCAAAGCGCGCAGGGTGGTCGCATACGAGGTCGATCACTCGCTCGAGTCGATTCTGGCCGCGACGCTCGCCGACCATCCGAATGTCGATCTGCGGTTCGCCGATGCCTCGCGGCTGCGATTCGATCGAGCGCTTCCCGATGGCAGGTGGACGATGGTTGCAAACCTGCCGTACAACGTCGGAACGGGGATCGTCCTCGACACGCTTCGATATGGAGGGATGGTCGACCGTTTGATCGTCATGGTCCAAAAGGAAGTCGCCGACCGATTGACTGCGGGACCAGGCTCGAAGACATACGGTATCCCGTCGGTCGTCGTCGGCCTCCACGGCGTGGCTCGAACCGCCTTCACTGTCCCACCGCAGGTGTTCGAACCATCGCCGGCGGTCGATTCGGCGGTGGTTGTTATCGAACGTCGTGCCGCGGACCGTTTGGCCCCGCGGGCGATTGACATCGCGACTGCGGCATTCGGCCAGCGTCGCAAGATGCTTCGCAAGTCGCTCGCTCTCGAGCTCCCACACTCCGCTGTGTTCGACACCGCCGGTGTGGATCCCACAGCGCGACCTGAGACGCTGCCGCCCGAGGCGTTCGTCGCACTGGCGCACGCGGAGGCTGCGACATGACCCCGGTACCGCTTGCAGCAAGAGCGTTTGCCAAGGTGAATCTTGCGCTTGCCGTGTATCCGGCTGCTGCCGACGGC
>CAYTWC010000118.1:1116-6365 GCA_964441975.1 uncultured Acidimicrobiaceae bacterium
GATCTTTCAGTCCGTGTCATTGGCCGATGTCATCACAATCGAGCCCGCGTCCGAGGACGGCATCGTGATCTCGAATAGCGAGGCACCAGCCGACGAATCGAATATCGCTTGGATCGCCCTCGAGGCTGTTCGGCGAGCAACGCGGCTGCCGCTCGTTTCGAGGCTCTCGATTGACAAGGCCATCCCGGCAGGGGCGGGACTCGCCGGGGGGAGTGCAGACGCTGGCGCGGTCATCGGCCTCCTCGGAACCGAATACGGGCTCGATCCGGAGGTCGCCGTCGAGATTGCTGCGTCGATCGGCTCGGATGTGCCATTCGCTCTTTCCGGTGGGACCGCCTTGGTTACGGGCCGGGGTGACACCATTTCGCCAATGCTCCCGATGTCGGGATTCGCCCTCGCAATCGTCGTTCCGCCGTTCGAGCTCGCGACCCCCGAGGTCTTTCGCGAATGGGACCGACTCGATCGCCCTATCGGTGTCGAGGTGTCCGATCACCAGCTGCCACCTGTTCTGCGCGGAGCTGAACCGATCCGCAATGATCTGTATCCGGCCGCACTCTCGCTCGATCCGCGGATCGGGGAGTGGCGTGATGAGCTTGCGTCTCTGTGGGGCACGGCTGTCTGCATGACAGGGTCCGGCTCAGCACTGTTCTCGTTCTTCCCGAACGTCGATGAGGCGAGCGATGCAGCAGATGCTGTCTCGATGCCCGTCCGCGCTTCGGTGGGCGTCGGACTCGAAACGAGGGGGTGGGAACGTGTGGCTCGCTGACGTGGGGTGTCGTCGGTCCAGGTGGTCATCCCTGTGGGTCTCCTACACTTCCGCTTCGCATCCCGCAATGGGGGGTGGTGTAATTGGCAGCACAGGTGGTTTTGGTCCATCTAGAACGGGTTCGAGTCCTGTCCCCCCAGCCGACAACCCAGAACGAAAACACAGCGGCCGACCAGAAAGCGCACGGATCCTGACCCGATGAGCACGAGCGTCGTCATACTCGCAGCAGGCAAGGGCACCCGGATGAAGACCGGGCGTGCCAAAGTACTCCACGAGGCGGCAGGACGCACGTTGCTCGGTTGGGCGCTCCATGAAGCTGCGGCCGTCGAACCCGACGAGGTGGTCGTGGTCGTCGGCCATGCGGCGGACCAGGTCGCTGCCGCAGCTCCCGATGGAGTCGCAACCGTTCTCCAGGAGCCACAGTTGGGAACGGCCGACGCCGTCCGCGTCGGGCTCTCCGGGCTATCCGCGTCGCCCGACACCGTTCTCGTGCTCCCGGGCGACATGCCCCTTGTGACCGGGGAATCACTTCGGCGCCTCGTGGCCAAGCATCAATCCGTGGGTGCTGCCGCCACCGTGATGACCGTGGAACTCGATGATCCGGACGGCTACGGCAGAATCGTGCGTTCAGGCGATGCCGTCGTCGCGATCGTCGAGGACGCCGACGCATCACCCATCCAGCGCGAGATCACCGAGGTCAATACGTCCGTCTACGTGTTCGAAACCGACCTTCTCCGCGCCGCCATCGATCGTGTGTCGGCTGACAACGCGCAGGGTGAGTTCTATCTGCCCGACGTCGTGGCCATCCTCGTCGGTGACGGGCACACGGTCGCGGCGGTAGCCGTCGATGCAAGTGAAGGTGTCGGCGTGAACACCCATGGTCAGCTCGCCGAGGTTGCCGCTGTGTTGCGGTCACGCATCAACGCTGATCTCATGAACGCCGGTGTCGCAATGCTCGACCCGACGCGCGTCTACATCGACGCCGAGGTCGAAGTCGCGACGGGTGCCTCGATTTTCCCTGACACGTACCTGCGGGGGAGGACGACGGTCGGATCCGGTGCGACCATCGGGCCGAGCGTCGAAGCGGACAATTCGACAATCGGTGCGGGGGCGACCGTCCGCTATGCGGTGATGGACTCCGTGATCATCGGGCCGGAAGCAACTGTCGGTCCATACACATACCTGCGCCCGGGCACCGAGTTGAAACAAGGTTCAAAGGCAGGCGCGTATGTGGAGATCAAAGGCTCGGTCGTCGGAAGAGGATCCAAGGTCCCGCACCTGTCGTATATCGGCGATGCCGACATCGGGGACGACGCCAACATCGGTGCCGCGACCGTCACCGTCAACTACGACGGAGAGACGAAACATCGCACGAAGGTCGGGGATCGGACGCGAGTGGGCTCCGACACGATGCTGGTTGCGCCGGTCACCATCGGCGATGACGCCTACACCGGGGCAGGTTCGGTCATCACCCGGGATGTTCCTGATGGAGCCCTCGGAATCGAGCGAAGTGACCAAAGGAACGTAGAAGGCTACGCTGAGAGGCGCCGGAAGCGCGCCGAGGAGAAGGCGGAATGATGCAGCGCCCTGGGCTGAAGCGAATGCTCGTCTTTTCGGGTTCGGCGAACGTCGAACTCGCCGAGGAAGTTGCCAAGCTCCTCGATGTCGAACTTGGTGGAGTCGAACGGTCCCGATTCGCGGATGGTGAGATCTACATCCGCTTCACCGAATCGGTTCGCGGTGCCGACTGCTTCGTGATCCAAAGCCACTCGGATCCGATCAATGAGCACATCATGGAGCAGCTGATCATGATCGATGCGCTCAAGCGCGCATCCGCGAAACGGATCACCGCCGTCGTGCCGTTCTACGGGTATGCGCGCCAGGACAAGAAGGGCCGGCCGCGTGAGGCGATCACCGCCAGGCTCATGGGCGATCTCTTCATGGCGGCGGGGGCCGACCGTCTCGCTGCTGTCGATCTGCACACCGGCCAGTTGCAAGGTTTCATAGACAAACCGTTCGACTCACTCACCGCTCTGCCGCTTTTCACGGATTATCTCAAGAACAAGGTTGACGGCCCGATCACCGTCGTCTCCCCGGACTCTGGCGGTGTGAAGCGTGCGACCCGGTTTGCGCATCACCTCAACGCGGAAGTCGCGTTCATCTACAAGCGCCGTCGGACTGACAAGCGCAACCACGTGACGGCATCCCACGTGGTCGGTGAGGTCGACGGTCGACACTGCATCATCGTGGACGACATCATCGATACGGCAGGAACCGTCGTTGCCGGTGCAGAGCTGCTGCTCGAACGAGGCGCGGCGTCGGTCAAGGTGCTTGCGACGCACGGTGTCCTCTCCGACCCCGCCATCGAGCGCCTGCGTACGGCATCGTTCTCCGAGATCGTCATCACGAACACGCTGCCGGTGTCCAAGGAAGCATTGTCCCTGCCGCACCTCACCGTTCTGTCGGTCGCACCGATCGTCGCCGGAACGATCGAGGCGATCTTCAACGACAACTCCGTCAGCGAGATCTTCAAAGGTGAGAACACCTGACGTCGGTAGCGTCTCCGTCGTGAGCATCGATGCCGAAACGCTCGCGACGGTCGTTGCCGATGGTTTCACGGAGTATCAGCGACGTCGGCGTGCAATAACCGCACGTGCGCACGCACGGTTCGAGTCGCGCGACTGGTCGGGTGCCCGGCGCGACGCGCTCGATCGGATCGACGCCTACGGCGTGGCGCTGGACGCGACGATCGATCGGCTTGGTGCGGCGGGGTTCTCCCTGACGGACGATCGTGGGGTCTGGGCGGGTGCGAAGGTCGCATTCCGCGGCCGAATGTCTGCGAACCCGTTCGCGCACGTGGCCGAGACCTTCTTCAACTCGCTCGCCCGCAAGATGTTCACGACACGGGGCATCGATGCGGACCTCGAATTCCTCGACGACCCCGACGTCGACGAATCGGAATGGCCCCAGATATCCGTCGCGTACGAGACGGCAACGGGACCGCGCGTCTGGCTCACCGAAATAGCGCGTGACTGTCGCTTCCAGATGTCGTGGATCGATCTCAACGGTGATATCGATGCTGTCATCGAACGTTTGCCGTTCACACCCGATCACGTCGAAGTCGTGGCGAGGAGGTTCTACCGAGGTGAGGCGGCCTACGTGGTGGGAGTCATGGCATCGGGACCCGTTCGCATTCCCTTCGCCCTCGCCATCCGCCACGGCCAGGGAGGGATTCGGATCGCGGCGTTTCTTCTGGGCGAGGAAGATGTTTCGATCTTGTTCTCGTACACGCGTGCAGCGTTCAGGGTGGCCACCCGATCCCCTGCAACCCTCGTCCGCTTTCTGTCCGGTCTCCTCCCTCATCGAGCCGACGCTGAGCTGTGGGCAGCCATCGGCTTCAGGAAGCAGGCGAAATCGGTTCGGTACCGCGATCTGATGGCCTACCTGTCGGCCTCGAAGGACCAGTTCGTCAAGGCTCCCGGTGTTGCCGGTTTGGTGATGGTGGTCTTCACGGTTCCCGGGTACGACATCGTGTTCAAGGTGATACGTGATCGGTTTCCTCGCCAGAAGACGGTGACACCCGACCAGGTGGCGGATCGCTACCAATTCGTCGCCCGTCACGATCGGGCAGGTCGTCTCGTCGAGGCTCAGCGCTTCCATGACTTGCGCCTTCCGCTCAGTCGATTCGATGTCGGTCTGCTTGAGGAGCTCACCAAACAAGCCAGTCGCACGGTCAGGATCGAAGACGGACAGGTTCTGTTCTCAACGGTGTATCTCGAACGCAGGGTGACCCCGCTTGACATCCACGTGCGCGAGTGTGAGCCCGAGGAGGCCAAGCGGGCGATCGTCGACTACGGGACGGCCATCAAGAACCTCGCCGCATCCAACATCTTTCCCGGTGACATGCTGCTGAAGAATTTCGGTGTGACGTCACGAGGACGGGTGGTCTTCTACGACTACGACGAACTGACCGAGCTCACCCGGTGTCGCTTCCGGCGATTTCCGCACTCCGACGACCCGGACGATGTCATGGCCAGCACACCGCCGTACGGGATCGGAGCGAACGACATCTTCCCCGAGGAGCTTCCCCGATTTCTCGGTTTGCATCCCGAGCTCCGGGCCGCCTTCGACGAGCAGCACGCGGATCTGTTCACACCCGAGTTCTGGATCGGTGTGCAGCGCCGTATCGAGGCGGGGGAAACAATCGAGATCCTGCCCTACCGGCGCTCCCGTTCGCTCCGCTAGGCGTGTATTCGGCCGCGGCTGACAGTGCTATCTTGCGACCCGTGGTGGGAAGAATTGTCAGGTCGGGTGTGCTGTTCGTCGCGTGTGCGGTGGTGGTTTCTGCATGCGCATCGTCATCGACGAGCGAGACGCAGGCTCAGTCATCGACATCAACCGAACCCGCGCCGTCGACGACCGTCGGTGCCACCACATCGTCTGCTGCGTCCGGTGAGGCCGATGGGGCATCTCCCGATGGAAG
>CAYTWC010000119.1:0-6356 GCA_964441975.1 uncultured Acidimicrobiaceae bacterium
TTGAGGAGAATCGTGAGGGCGGCATCGTCAACCGGCAGTCAATCGCAAGGGAGTTCGGCGATCGGTGGAAGCAGCCTCGATCGAGTCTTCTCTCCGTCCGTGCAGCGACCATCGGCCTGGTGGTGTGGTCTCTAGTCGGGGCATGGTTTCTGGCGTGGGCGTTTGGTGCCGAGCGTGGCGACTCCGACGCAATTCTGTGGGTTCCGTGGGTACTTGGTGTGAATCTCTTGTTGCTTGTGGTGATACTCGTTCAAGCACTACAGAGCCGCAAGCAGGCAACCCGCAACTGAGAAACCAGTGGGGTCGGGTCAGAAGTGCTCTCAGATTGGAGTCGCACCCATAACGGCACCTATGCAGTCTGCGGTTTGGCATGCGAGAATGCCCAATTCACGAAAGGGACGGGATAGTGAATCTTGCATTGCCCGAGATTCTGATCGGGGCCATCATCGTCGGGCTACTCGTGCTGTGGATCATGGGAGTCGTGAAGCTGTTCCAGAAGAATCAGCGAGTTCTCGCATGTATTGCCATCGTGGGCATCATCGTCCCGATTGTTGCTTTGGTTGGGTATGCAGGATGGTTCGTCGATCCAAAGGCTGATTGACCGCTCATAGTGGCACCTATGGTGGCTACGCGATGAAGAGTGAAACGTACGACGAAGTTGCTCGGCTCTTGCGCAAGTGGGATCCAATCGGGGTCTTTGAGCTCTCCGATGACTGGCCTGACGACGAGTACGACGGGTATGTGGAGGGGGTTGTTGCTGTCGTCGAGGGCGGTGGTGGCGTTGACGCCGTCGCTGATCACCTGCTACGCATCCAGGTTGAATTCATGTGCTTGACCCCGAATCCGGACAACAACCGAGCAAGTGCCGCTGCCATTGTTGAAGCGGTGCGGATGAGCTGCGGATGAGTTGAAAGCTGCCCATAGCGGCGCCGACGTCCGCCAAGAAACGTGACGAGAAGCCGGACATGCAAGGACGTTTGTAGGCTGGCGCGATGCGCTTCGTCGGGACCATTGCAGGAGTCTTGGTTGCTGTGTTGGGTCTGATTTGGACCCTTCAGGGACTCAACTCGACGTTTGTACCACAGAGTTTCATGACCGGCAGCCGGTTTTGGGTAGTGGCGGGGTTGGTCGCTGTTTCGCTCGGTGTCGCGATCGCGGCGTGGAGCTGGAAACGGTATTCCCGATAGCAGAGACAGCTGCGATTCGGTGAAAGGGGACCTCCCGAATGGTGCCGTCCGCTGTGTCAGATCTTGTCGAACCGAAGGCGTAGCTCAGGTTGACCCGTGTCCTCGTTGACGTGTTCGTTCACGAATCGGAACCCGTACGACCGATAGAACGCGCGCGCGGCAGTGTTGGCCTTGAACACGTCCAACTCGAGATGGGGCCGAGAGGCTCCCACGTGGTCCAGCAGAGCACCCCCGATGCCCCGTCGCTGGTATTCGGGTGCAACGAACAGCCCACCCACCTCGTTGCCGTGCATCGATACCGATCCGACGACGCGCTCGTCAAACTCGAACACGAAGGTCTCCGACGCCGGCAGCCATTCCTCGGCGATCAGACGACGCTCGGTTTCGAGGAATTCCTCACTGAGGAAGGGGTGAGCCTTCAGCGAAGCTGAATACCAGACGTCGAGCACTTCCGTAAGGTCGCTGTCTGAGTACGGCCGGATCATTCGGCGAGTATCGCATGGTTGGTCGTGTGCTACCCAGCGGGGACCAGCGGCTGAGCTGCTGCCGTGAACGGTTGTGTCACGACGCCACGGTGTCGTCGGTTGGTCGGAACTGATCCGCCAGCCGCTGGAGCAGCGTGCGGAGTTCCGGTGGCTCGACGCTTTCGATCGGTGTGTCGAGCGTGGCAAGCACCATGACCGCCCAGCTGAGGTCGTCGACGTCCATCTCGATCCGCGTGACACCGGGTCTCTCTGCGGTCGCCCGTCCCAACGGTCCGACCGCATCGCGGGCGGCGCGAACAGGCGCGCGGACAACGACTTCAACGTGATACGTCGTGGCGATCGAAGCGATGGACCGAGAAACGTATGACCCGGGGTCTGTTCCTGGGAGTTCCCTCGGGTCGAAGCGGCGGCCGGTCGGCCGCGGATTCGTGATGCGGTCGAGTCTGAAGATGCGCCAGTCCGATCGGTCGATGTCCCACGCAACGAGGTACCAGCATCGGCCCAACGGCACGACATGGTGAGGATCGACGTGTCTGTCTCCATCGACTCCCAGGTGGGTGCGATAGGTGAAGCGGAGTCCTTCGTTGTCTCGGCTCGTCCTTGCGAGCATGGTCAGGGTGTCAAGAGTGACGTCGTCGTACCGGCCCGACGGCGTAGTAACGGCTGTCGCGACTGCTTCGGCTTGGCTCCGTAGTCGCGGTGGAAGCAGCTGGGTGATCTTGATAAGGGCGCCGATCGCAGCATCCGTGATCCCGCCGATGGGTTGGTCGGCAGCGATTCGGAGGCCGACGACCGAGGCGACCGCTTCTTCGGAGCTCAGGAGGAGAGGAGGGAGCCGCCCACCCGGCCCGAGTTGGTATCCGCCGTCGAGACCTCTCGTCGACTCGACGGGATAGCCCAGATCACGGAGCCGGTCGACGTCGCGCCGCAATGTCCTCCTGCTGACTTCCAGACGACGGGCGAGGTCTTCACCCTTCCAGTGCTGACGCGTCTGGAGCAGGGCAAGGAGTTCAAGCATGCGTGGTCCGGTACTCGCCATTTTCTCAGATTAGTTGCAAAAGCGGACAGAAACTGACCGGAACTGTCCGTAGCGTGTCAATAGTCCAACAAGAAGGAGATACGCAATGTTCAAACCAGCGAACTTCCCGGAGCCCACCATGGTCTCGGTCAACGGTGTGGAGCTCGAGGTGTTCGAAGCCGGTCGAGGAGAGGGTCGGGAACCGATCGTGCTGTGTCACGGATGGCCCGAACATGCCTTCTCGTGGCGCCACCAGATCCCAGCCCTTGTCGCTGCGGGGTACCACGTGATGGTTCCGAACCAAAGGGGTTACGGCAACTCGTCCCGGCCGTTCGAGGTGTCGGACTACGACATCGCGCAATTGTCGGGCGACCTTGTCGCCTTGCTCGATCACTACGGGTACGAAGACGCCACGTTCGTCGGGCATGACTGGGGGGCGAACGTCGTTTGGGGGCTGACCTTGTTGCATCCGGGTCGCGTCAAAAGGGTCGTGGCGCTCAGCCTCCCCTACCAAGAGCGCGGGGATCGCCCGTGGATCGAGGTCATGGAGGAATTCCTCGGGGACGACTTCTACTTCGTCCACTTCAATCGACAGCCGGGCGTGGCGGATGCCGTTCTCGATGCGCACGCAGAGCAGTTCCTGCGCAATCTGTATCGGAAGAACGAGCCACCGAGTGACCCTCAGCCCGGAATGGCGATGATCAATCTTGCGACGGCCGGCTCAGCACTCGGTGAACCACTGATGAGCAGCGAAGAGCTGGATGTGTTCGTCTCGGCATTCGCGTCGACAGGATTCACACCCAGCATCAACTGGTATCGGAATCTGGACCGCAACTGGCACCTGCTCGCCGATGTCGACCCGATCATCGAGCATCCGGCCCTCATGATCTATGGCGATCGAGACCCAATCGCGCAGTCGCCGACGCTGACGCAATTCGTGCCGAACGCCGAGGTCGTCAACCTCGATTGTGGGCATTGGATCCAGCAAGAGAGGCCGGACGAGGTCAATCGCGTGATCCTGGATTGGCTCAGCGCCCAGGACGGGAGGTAGACACCTGCGGTGCGCCGGTCGGGTTCGTCCGGCCCGTCCGGCGCGTCGTCACGTCGGTGGGACTGCGCGGAGGCTGGCGAGGAGCTGGCGGCAACCGTCGTCGCCGAGCACAGCGAAGGATTCGGCGTTGCGCCGATTGGTCTCCGCTTCGATCTGGTCGCGAAGTTCCTGACCGGTGGCGGTGAGCATCTGGTCGGGGCTTGCCAACCCACGATCGACGACTGCCGTCAGACCGTCGGATTCGTCGACGACACCACCATGCCACAGCTCCGTCAACGCCGACATCTCAGACGCGGTGAGGCCCTCCTGTGACCACGCCGCCATGTGGTCATGTTGGCGGACATAGCGCAGCGTGATGAGCCGGTGCACCATCGCATGACACGGATCGTCGGGTATGGGCAGACGACGGTGGACGTCCGCGACCGAGTGCGCCGGATCACAGGACGCGATCACCTCGGCGGTGAGTTCGTTGATGAGTGCCACTTCATCGTCAAACGAACCCCACAGGATCCGCGCTCCTTCGCACTGGGTGGTCCGGACGAGTTCAAGGAGCGGCTGTCCGTCTTCGGTTGCCCGCCAGTTCGATGGTGTGCCGGCGATCACGCCAGCCTCGACGAGGTCGAGGAGACGGTCAGCGACGTCGTCAGGATCGGCGTACGCCATGCGGGTCTGGGCGAGGTCGGTGCTGATGCCGATGTCGAGGAAGAACTCGGACAGGTTCGGAAGCAGCCCGAGCGACGCAAGGCCTGCCATTCGTGCGTGGTCGTTCAGGTGTTCGATGGCACCGGCCGGGATGGCCGGCCGGACAGCCCACACCAACTGATCGACTTCGGGTGCGATGAGTGCGGTGGATCCGAGGACATCCATGGCGTCATCGTACCCAGCACGAACAAACGCCGCCGGGTGGTACCCGACGGCGCCTGCTGGGATCTGAGATCTGGGATCTGAGATCTTCTCTTAGCTGCAACCCTTCGAGTCGCCGCAGTTCAGGCATCGATAGCACGAGCCGTTGCGAACGGTGATGTGTCCACACGTGTCACACAGGGGCGCATCACCCATCTTGTCTGCAAGCACTGCTTGGACGGCAGCGGTCTGGACATCGGAACCCGAACTACTCCCTGCGACGGGGGCGACGTGTGCGAAGGCGACAGGTTCGCTCGAACCGATCGCAGGCGACACATCGTCGTCGATCGAATCGGTGAAGGCAGCCGCCCTCACCTGGTCGTCGATGTCCTGCTCCATCGCTGCGTCGGTCAGGTCGAGCTGGAGCCCCGCATCGAGTGCAAGCCCCGACGGCGGTTCCGGCAGTTCGCCCGCACGATCCGGCGGCACCTGTGCGAGTTCATCCCGCTTGAGGTATTCCACTCCGAGTGCCCGGAAGACGTAGTCGACGATCGAGTTCGACATCTTGATGTTCGGGTGACCCTCGACCATCCCTCGTGGCTCGAACGTCTGGAACGTGAACGTGTCGACGTACTCCTCGAGCGGAACACCGTACTGGAGTCCCTTGCTCACGGCGATGGCGAAGCAGCTGAGGATGCCGCGGAGCGTCGCTCCCTCCTTGGCCAGGTCGACGAAGACCTCCCCAAGGGTGCCGTCGTCGTATTCACCCGTCCGCAGGAACACCTTGTGGCCACCGACCCGTGCTTCCTGGGTGAACCCGGAACGACGTGCCGGAAGCAGGAACCGCGGTCGTGGCATGTTCTCGTACGCCTGCGTGGGTGACATCCCCGGCTGGAACAGACCGGCGAAGATGTCGATCTCACGGTTGATGGCGTCCGTGAGTGCCTCGTCCTCGTCGTCGCTCGTCCCCTCGTCGGAGGTGGTCGATGACAGCGGCTGGGAAGCCTTCGAACCGTCACGGTACAGCGCCATGGCCTTGAGGCCGAGCTTCCACGACAGGTGGTAGGACTCCTCGATCTCCTCGATCGTTGCCTCGTTCGGCATGTTGATCGTCTTGGAGATGGCGCCGCTGAACGGCTGTGCCGCCGCCATCATGCGGATGTGTCCGGTGTGGTGGATGAATCGCTTGCCGATCCGACCGTTCTTGTTGGCCGTGTCGAATACGACGAGGTGCTCGTCCTTGAGGCCAGGTGCCCCTTCGATCGTCTGGCGACCACAGATCGTGTCGTTTGCCTCGCGGATCTCGTCCTCGGTGAAGCCGAGAGCGGCGAGCATGTTGAACCCGAGGCCGTTGTATTCGTCCGCGGTGAATCCGAGACGCTGCATCGTCTCCTCGCCGAGCGTCCACTGGTTGAACGCGAACCCGAGCTCGAACACGCCAGGGAGGGTTCCTTCGATCTTGGCGATGTCCGCCTTCGAGAAGCCCCGGGCCAGGAGCGTCCTGGTGTTGATGTGTGGCGAAGTCTCGAGCGTCATCGTGCCGACCACGTAGTCGATGATCTCCGAGATCTCGTCCTTCGTGTACCCGAGCTTCGCGAGTGCAGGTGTAATCGACTGGTTGGCGATCTTGAAGTAGCCACCACCAGCGAGCTTCTTGAACTTCACGAGTGAGAAGTCAGGTTCGACACCGGTCGTGTCGCAATCCATGAGCAACCCGATCGTCCCCGTCGGTGCGAGCACAGTGGTCTGTGCGTTCCGGTACCCGTGCTGTT
>CAYTWC010000120.1:0-6338 GCA_964441975.1 uncultured Acidimicrobiaceae bacterium
CTCTGCCCTCGACGTTTCCGACGAAGTTGATCGCCGCTGACGAAGCGAGCAGCCGATGCGCCGCCTTTTCGATGTCTCGGCCTTTGGAAGCCTCTTCGCCCACATTGAGCAGGCCGACTTTCGGGGTCTCGAGGTGTTGATAGACCTCCGAGAGCGCCGATCCCATGACCGCGAACTGGAGTAGGTGTTCTGGCTTCACCTCAAGGTTTGCGCCCATGTCCATGACCAGCTGACCGGTCGGGAAGAACGACGCTATCGCCGGGCGTGACACGCCGCTGAGTCTCCCGATGATGAAGGCGGCACATGCCATGGCCGCTCCGGTCGAACCAGCCGAGACCATCGCCTGGGCTTGACCGTCAGCGACCATCCGTGCGGCAACGACGATCGAGGCATCCTTCTTCTCTCGGATCGCATGGGCAGGATCGTCATGCATATCGACGATCTGACTGGCATGCCGGATCGTGATGTTCTCGTCGCGACCGTCGATGAGCGGTTCAAGTTCCGCGCTGTTCCCGACGAGCACGACATGCGCGCCATGATCGCGCGCAATGAGGGAGCCTTCGACAATCTCGAGGGGAGCATTGTCGCCCCCCATCGCATCGACGGCGATCAACGACATGCTGCGCTACGAGGCAGGTGTGACCTCACGGCCGTTATACGTACCACACGTCTCGCATGCTCGATGAGGGGCGTGCGGTGCGTTGCACTGGCCACAACGGACGAACGCAGGTCGTTCGACCTTCCACTGAGCCTTGCGGCGTCTGGTGCGGGACCGCGACATCTTCTTCTTTGGTACTGCCATGTGGGTAATCCTTTGGTCAATCGCCGGACTCGAGCAAGTCTTTGAGACCCGCGAAGGGCGAACGCGACTCGTCCTCGTCGTCCGGGAGTTCTGTATTCAAGTCATTCTGTGCGCTATTCACAACTCCGATGCAGTCGTCGCCGCACGTCGTGACGACGGGAAGTGACAGCAGGACTTCATCGCGGAGCATCTGTTCGACGTCGATCTCATGCCCCGAGAGGTCATAGCTCTCGTCATCCTGGGTACCGTCGAACAGGGCACCGATGGAGGCTGACCGACTCGTCTCGGCCGAGGTCAGACATCTCGAACACACATCCTCGGTCGTGAAGTCGACTGTCCCTGTCACAGCGATGCCACCCGAAACGGGGTGCAGCATCAGGTCGGCGACGATCGGTTCTTCGTTCGACAACGAGATCAGTTCGAGCTTCCAGTCGACGTTTGTTTCGACGTGAACAGTCCGCCCAGCCGCGTCGCGGCCGAGCAGGTCGGCGACGTTGAAGACGAAAGGACTCTGGGGCATGGCCCGAGGGTAGGGACCGCCACGCGTCAGTCGCGTGACAATTCCCTGGCCCCCGGACCTCGCCCCACGGTCCGTTAGACGCTGGTCACGAGCAGGAAACTCGGGCGAGCTCCATCACCGTGCAGAAGTACTCCCGACTGACTTTCCACGAACCGTCAGTGCGGACTGCGGTGCCCTCTTGATCGGCTTGGAACACGTTCCCTCCGAACTGCAGGTCGTAGATCACGACCGCATCGTCGCCATCAACCGCAACGGCTTTGGCTTCGAGGAAGATGTTTCCGACAGCGCCACCGGCAGCCGTGTATGCCTCGACCGTTCCTTCGAGACCTTCGGAATCGGCAATGAGGTCTGCCTTGTCATCGAATGTCGTCGTGCTGTCGAACACGACGGCATAGACATTGGCGATCTCGTCGGCGTCGGGATCCTCACCAGGCACGATCGGCTCTGGTCCCGAGTCGCTGCCAGCAACCGTCGACGTCGGCGCCGCCGTCGTCGTCGTCACCGCAGCCGTCGTGGTCGTCGTTGCCTCGGTCGTCGTGGTGGTGTCGGCCGTGTCCGATCCGCCGCAAGCGGCGACGACCAGTACCAGCCCGAGCACCAAACTGCCATATTTCACCATCGGAGCCTCCCAGCTCTGGGGTATGCGTAGCCCCGATGGTTAGCGTGAGCCGACGCCGACATCCTGTCGGTCGCAACGAGCCGGAAACCCAAACACCCGTTGGGTTTCCGGCCGATCAAAGCCGACACCGTGTCGGGTTTCGAGCTGGCGCGACATCAACGACGCGGACCGCATGTGCAACGCAGGCGGGTATGGGAACGCCCGCGTGGACACGCTGAGATCAGGCGTGAATGCGAGTCGACCGGGGTCAGGTGCTCACGGGTGGCGGGTCCGTCGGTGGTAGCGACTTGTGCAGTTCGGCCCGAGCCTCCGTGATATAGCGGTACAGCTCGCCGAGGACTGTCTCGGCTTCACTCAGATGCCGTTCGGCATAGTCCTCGGCTTCAAGTCGTATCCGCCGTGCCTCCGACTCGGCATTCCGGACGAGCGAGTTCGCTTCTTCGACGGCTTCTTGCACGACGTAGTTGTCGGAGACAAGCAAACGGGACTCCTCACGCGCTTTGGCGACGAGTTCTTGTGCCTTCTCGTTCGTCCTCGCGATGTATGACTCACGCTCACGGACCATCCATCGAGCCGCCCTGAGTTCCTCTGGCAGATCTTCGAGCGCCTGATGGAGCCGGTCGAGCATGTCCTCACGGTTGATCATTGCGTTGTTCGACAAGGGAACGGTCCTTGCCTGCTCGATCTCAGTGATGAGCTCTTCAAGGATCTCGGCAATCGCACCCGGTACCGACGGCGTAACGGGTCGGATGTCGTCTGGTTCGTCAATCATGCGAGGCGCTCCTTCAATGCTTTGGCTACCGGATCGGGAACGAGGTCGTCAACCGACCCGCCGAGTCTGGCCACTTCCTTGACAAGGGATGAGGAGAGGTAACCGTACTCAGGCTTGGTCGCAACGAACAGCGAGACGACGTCGCCCGACAGATGCCGATTCATCTGGGACATCTGGATCTCGTAGTCGAAATCGGTGACGGCTCGCAGACCCTTGACGACCGTCTTGGCGCCGATCTCGAGGGCATAGTCGACGAGGAGGCCCTCGAAGCTCGCAACCGAAACGTTCGACCAACCGGCTGTGCACTCTTCGATCAGGGAGACCCGTTCGTCGGCCGAGAACAGCGGCGTCTTGGAGGGGTTGTGCACGACACCGACGACGACAGAGTCGAACAGCGGGACACACCGTTCGATCACGTCGAGATGACCCTTCGTCGGTGGGTCGAAGCTTCCCGGAACGAGTGCCGTTATCACGTAGCGATCCTCTCCATCATGGTCACGACAGCATCACCGTAATGCCGCTCATCCACAGAATTGAGGAAATCAGGGACAACCGTGACGGATCGTTGCTGGCGGTGGAGCACGACAAGTCCACGGTCCGCCACCACCGGTTCGAGCCCCGCCAGCGTCGCTGCGACCGAATCGTCGTCGTCGGCGTACGGTGGATCGACGAACACGATGTCGAATGTGCCGCTCAATCGGGACAAAGCCTTCGTCACAGCTGTGTTCATCACCTTGCCACCGAGACCGACGGTGTCGATGTTCTCCGCGATCAGCGCCGCCGCCTTGCGATCGCGCTCGACGAAGACGGCAGTCCGTGCGCCACGGGACAGTGCCTCAAGACCGAGTGACCCGGAACCCGCGTAGAGGTCCAGCACCGACGCGTCAGCGAGCCGTGCCGAAAGGATCGAGAACAGCGACTCACGGGCACGACCGGTCATCGGACGCGTACCGGACCCGGGAGTCTTCAACGCCGTCCCCTTCGCGATGCCGGCAATCACCCTCATACTTCGACCTCGTCCTCGATGGCTTCGGGCAGCACGCCGAGGAACCGTGCAGCTTCGTCGAGGACATCCGCGACGAAGTCGGACCGGCGATCGGCTCGGACGGCGCTCGTCGCCACATCGGCCGCCGCCTCGAGCAGGTCAGCATCTCGGAGAATGTCGCCGAGGCGGAGGTCGGTAGCCCCCGACTGTGTCTCACCGAACACCCTCCCCTGGCCACGGATCTCGAGATCACGTTCAGCGAGTTCATATCCATCGGTCGACTCGAGCATCGCTTCGACTCGCATGACCGCCTGCTCCGTCGAGGAGTCCGCAACGAGTAGGCACTTCCCGGGATGGACACCGCGACCGACCCGACCCCGTAACTGGTGGAGCTGACTGAGCCCGAACCGTTCCGCGTTGCGGATGACAATCAACGTGGCGTTGGGGACATCGATTCCCACCTCGATGACCGTCGTCGCCACGAGGACGTCGATGATCCCGTCGCGGACCTGTCGCATGACCGCCGCCTTCTCCTGGGAACCCATCTGCCCGTGCAGCAGCCCCACTTCGACACCGGGGAGCGAGGCCATCATCCGGGCATGCTCCTCCGTCGCAGAACGCGCCTCGATGCTCGCAGACCCTGAAACCAGCGGGCAGACGACAAACGCCTGCCTTCCCTCCGTGACGTGTCGCAGTACCTCGTCATCGACAGCCGCATCTGCTTCCGGCCCCTCTTGGACACTCGAGGTCGCAACGGGACTCCGTCCGGTCGGCATGTCAGGAATCGCCGAAACCTTCAGGTCGCCGTACTGGACCATGGCGAGGGTCCGTGGAATCGGGGTTGCGGTCATGAGCAAGAGATCGGGAACTGTGCCGTCGTCACGGGCGGCACGGAGTTGCCCGCGCTGGTCCACGCCGAAGCGGTGCTGCTCGTCGACCACGGACAGGCCGAGGGACCGCATCCGCACATCGGATTGGATCAGGGCCTGGGTTCCGAAGGCAATGTCGATCAGGCCTTCGTCCAACCATGCGAGCCCCTGGGACCGTGTGATATCGCCGGCTACGAAATTCACCCTTACCCGCGACCCCGTGAACAAGCCGATGCGAACCGGTCTGGTCACAGGATCGTCACCGCCGAACAGTGAGGTCGTACCGGACGCCCCGACATCTTCTTCCACCGGCGCCATGCCTGCCTCTCGCAGGATCTGTTCCGTGCCGAAATAGTGCTGGGTCGCGAGGACCTCCGTCGGAGCCATCACCGCACCCTGATGACCGCCTTCAACCGAGGCGAGCAGTGCCAACACGACGACGATCGTCTTCCCCGAACCAACTTCACCGTGGAGGAGGCGGTGCATCGGTGGCGTCGCCGCCATGTCAGCCGAGATCGAAGCGAGGGCGCTCTCCTGTCCGGGAGTCAGCTCCCACGGAAAGTGGTCGCGGAACCTGGATGTGAGCTCGCCAGTGGGGACGTTCGGGACACCACGGTGGGTCTCGTAGTCATCGTGGGCCCTGGCCTTGAACGACATCTGGACGCGAAGGAATTCATCGAATATCAACCGCTTCCTGGCGGATCCGATCTCACGCATCTCCTCCGGAAAGTGGATGTTCTGGAAGGCTGTCGAGCGGTCGACGAGGTCGAGCGAATCGAGGATCCCCTCCGGGAGGATGTCGACGATGGGCAGCGATCGAACGAGCGCGTTACCCATGGACGTGCGGATCTGAGCAGGCGAGAACCCACCGACCGACCCGTGGATGGGCACGACACGGTCCGTCGAGAATCGATCGTCGGACCCAAGCGGTTGGATGTCGGGGCCTTTCATCTGCCGCGAACCCTTGTAATTCTCGAGCTTGCCGGACAGCAACACCTCTGTGCCCTGCGTTGCCTTGATGTACGGGTTGAACCAGACAGCTCGCACCGTGCTCGTGCCATCCGAGATGCGCGCTTCGACCATGGTCCGACCGCGGGAGATCCGTCGCTTGCTGAACGACTCGACGATCCCTCCGATCGTCACCTCTTCCCCGAACGGCGCAGCGGCGATGTCGAAGAGTTGGCTGCGGTCGAGGTATCGCCGAGGCGTGTGGAGCAGGAAGTCTGCAACGCTGTCGATACCTGCCTTCGCCAGTTTCCTGGCCGTCTTCGGCCCGATACCACTGACCATTTCGACGTCGACGCCGTCGAGATAGGCCAGGGTACGGTGAGGGGCGGAAGGTGGCGATGTCACAATCGGATGTTGGTCGCTTCGGTGCGCAATTGCACGTTGAAGGTCACCGCTGGGTACACCCTCTCCCCTCCCGGGTCGATGGTGATTGCCAAGGCTCGGTATAGGGGTCGGCGATGCTATCTTTGCGAACGCCTCAGGAGGATTACCAAACATGGCATACAGATGTGAGATCTGCGACAAGGGTCCGTGGACGGGCAAGCAGGTCAGCTTTTCACACAAACGGTCGTCGAAGACGTGGCGTCCGAACATCCAGAAGATTCGTGTGAAGCACGGATCGAATTCCCGCCGCGCCAGGGTGTGCACCTCGTGCATCAAGGCCGGAAAGGTCGAGAAGGTCTAGATGCCACAGGGAGTCGTCAAGGTGTATGACAGCGCCACCGGCGTCGGCATCATCGTGCGGGACGACGACCGCTCTGAG
>CAYTWC010000121.1:0-6328 GCA_964441975.1 uncultured Acidimicrobiaceae bacterium
AGAAGCTGGACAGCCGCAAGGTGATCTGAGTACTGAGTACTGAGTACTGACTACTGCGTACTCACTCCTCAGCGCACCAACGCGTCGCGCCACCCGCGGATGGCGAGTCCGATCTCGTGTGGCGAGTCCTCCTGGATGAAGTGCAGACCGGAGACCGTCACCTCGGTCTGATTCGGCCAGGTTCGGCAGAACTCTCGCTGGGATCCCGTGAGAATCGATCCCGGTTCGGCGTTGATGAACAGCTTCGGGACCGTGGAGGATGCGAGCCACTCCCCATAGCTCTCGACGATTGCGGCTACGTCCTCGGGCTCTCCCTCGATCGGGATCTGGCGCGGCCACGTGAGGGTTGGCCTCCGGCTCTCGCCGGGTTCGAGGAACGGGCGTCGATACTCCGTCATCTCCTCGTCGGTCAGTTCCCGCAGGATCGAGGATGGCAGGATTCGTTCGACGAAAACGTTCTTCTCGAGGATGATCGATTCACCCGCGTCGGACCGCATGGCCTGAAAGATGTTGCGAGCCCCGTCCGGCCAATCGTCCCAGTGCACCTCACGGACGATCGCCTCCATGTACGCGATACCTGCGACCCGATCACGATTCCGGTTCGCCCAATCGAATCCGAGCCCGGACCCCCAATCGTGGACCACCAGTGTCACCCGATCGCCGAGATCGAGATGATCGAGGAGTCCGTCGAGGTAGGCACGATGCTCGCCGAATCGGTACGACTCAGGGCCGCTCGAATCCAGCTTGTCCGAGTCACCCATGCCGATCAGATCGGGAGCGACACATCGATAGGCATCGCTGAGGTGAGGGATGACATCGCGCCACAGGTACGACGACGTCGGGTTGCCGTGCAGGAACACGACGGGGTCCCCGGCGCCGACATCAACGTAGGCCATCGAACGTCCGTCGACCGAGGTGCGGTGCTTTGACATGGATACTCCTTCGAGTGCGCCCATCGACCCTACCGAACCGCAGGACTCGGTGTCTCGGGGACATGCCACACTGATGTGATGATCATCCACCGTCTCCAAGGACTCACTGGCGCAGAGCGAGCGACCGGACCGACCGCTGTTGTCGATACGTTCCGGGCGTTCACGACCGCCGCATACGCGCACGACGGCAACATCGCCCAGCATTTTCTCGTCGAATCGATCGACGACGCTCGACGGCTTTCCGCTGTTCACCCTGGCGCCCTCCTGTGCGGTGAGGTCGAGGGGGTCACACCGGACGATTTCGACCTCGGCAACTCGCCTGCTGAGGTGCTTGCCATGGATCTCGAAGGGAGAACGCTCATCCAACGGACGTCGGCTGGGACCAGATCGGTGCTGCGAGCCCTCGATTCCGGCAAGGTCGGGACGGTGCATCCGGCGAGTCTCGCTGTCGCGACAGCAACAGCACGAGCGATGGCGTCGGTCGAGGAGGTGTCGCTCGTCGCAAGCGGACGGTTCGGCATCGAGCCTGTGATCGAAGACGACCTCACATGCGACTTCATCGACGCAATACTCTCGGGTGCGCCACCTCCACAAGACGTCACGACGACCCTCCGTGCGTCACAATCCGCCGAACGCCTGGAGTCGTCTCCTTGGACCCATCCCGATGATGTGCTCCTCTGTACCCGACTCGACACGTTCGACTTCTTCCTGACCGCGACGCGCCAGCCCGACGGCTATGCGAAAGTCCACCGAACACCGGCCTGAGGCCCCTTCTGGAATTGATTCGCTCGACCCTGATTGGTGCCGGACACCTCAAGTTCGAGTCTCTATCCTCCGATAGAAGGATCATGAAGCTTTTCAAAAAGGGCGCCGCCGACAAGCGGAGAGACAGGGAACACGACGATGTCGTGAGCAATCGCATGCGCATGGTGTTGGCGAAAGACACCGTTCACGATGACGATGCAGAAACTGTCGAGAACCGCCTTCGCAACATGAACTACGGGACATCCCGCCGGTAGTCAGTCTTTCGGCTGACGGGAGCCGGGACGGTAGAACACGCTGAGCTGAAGCGCGGCGACAGCCATTCCCCCGACGCCCACGACAAGACCGACCCATCCGTCAAGGAGATCGGCAACTCCGATTCCATCGTCCACCGACATGGTTCCCGGACCGACAAGCGCGAGAGCAAGAGCCGCAACCGTCAGCACGAGTACGTATTCGTAGCCTTCGTCCGGCCGAGCGGTGATCCAGAACCCGGCCTTCCGGTGGACGCTGACGAACGCAACCGTGGTGATCCCGATCAGACCGGCCGCAGCCAATGACGTCCCCGCTCCGGCTATGAGAAGGATGCCGACACCGATCTCGGTCGCTGTCGATGCGAACCACTGGAACTCGGGCATGCGAAAGCCGATCGAACCGAACCAGCGGCTTGTCTTCTGGCGACCCCGAGCATGCTTGATGCCATGTGCCAGCATGACGACCCCGAGCACAACACGGAGGCCGAGCGCTGCTACGTCAAGCGGTTCCATTCCGAACTCCCTTCCCTCTGGGCAACCGACAGGATCGATCGGGCATTCCGGCGGTCAACGCGGTGCGATCCCGTGGATGATCATCCGATGGATGTCGTCGGCGAGTTCGGACCGACTCATCGGACCGGAAGGGTCATACCACCTCAGGGTGGCGTTCAGAACCGACAGGATGTAGATCCCGGCGAGTTTCGGGTCGACAGCGGAATCGAATTCTCCGACGTCGACACCCCGCTGGATGGTCTCGCGGAACACGGCCTCGTACCCGTCTCTGGCCTTCGTCACACGCGCCCGGTCCTCCGGCTCGAGATAGACGGCTTCATCGAGAAAGGTCTTTGCCTCGGGGGCGTAATCGATCAGCACGTCGATGTGTCCGGCTATCAGTGCGCGGATCGTATCCGACGGACCCAGCCGTCGGGAGACCGCTTCATCAGCTGATGCGTCGAAGAGACCGCTCGCCCGCTCGACGACTGCGACGAGAAGTTCGTGCTTGCCACCGACGTGGGCATAGATCGACGACCCGAGGATGCCGAGGTCGTCTCCGAGATCTCGCATCGAGGTTCCGTGGTAGCCATACATGCCGAACCGTCGTCCCGCACCGATGACGATGTCGTCGCGTGTGAGCCTCGTCATACGTCGTAGGTGAGCTCGACGACATCGCTGACGGGGTGCGCCTGACAAGTGAGGATCTGCCCCGACGCGACCTCGTCGGAGCTCAAGCTCCAGTTCCGCTCCATGGTGACTTCCCCTTTCGTGACCTGCGCCCGGCACGAAGCGCACGCTCCCGACCGGCAGGAGAACGGTCCGTCCGGCCTGATGGCCAGGACGTGATCGAGGATGGGCTTGCCATCGGGCGCGACCACCGCGCTCGACGTTCGGCCACCAAGGGTGAACCGGACGGTCGAACCTTCGATGTCGTCCTCCGCGACCGTCGACTCCGTCACTTCGCCTGCGTAGAACAGTTCATCGTGGATGTGATCATCGGCGACCCGCCTCCGCGCGAGGACTCCCCGTACCTCTTCGACCATTCCTCGCGGACCGCACAGGTACCAGTCCGAGACGGAGTCGGGATCGATCAGCATGTCAAGCATGCTGTCGACCTTCGCACCGTCGATGCGTCCCTCGAGGATCGGGATGTTGTTCGATTCACGGCTGAGGACGTGGAACAGGACGAACCTGTCGAGATACCGCCGCTTGAGGTCGTCAAGTTCGTCCAGGAACATCACGGACTGCCCGGTCCGATTCCCGTAGACGAGCGTGAAACGGCTGTGCGGTTCTACTTCAAGGGCGGTCCTGATCATCGAAAGCACCGGTGTGATCCCGCTGCCGGCGGCGAATGCGACGTAGTGGTTGCGGTTCGAGGGATCCGGCGTGAGAGTGAACTCACCGGTCGGTGGTGTCACCTCCAGGGTGTCTCCGACCGACAGGGTCGTGTGGACGAACGTCGAGAACACCCCGCCGTCGAGATGCTTGATTCCGACGCTCGGCCGGGCTTCGTCGGCCGACGTACAGATCGAATAGCTCCGCCGAACATCTTCGTCACCGACACGGTGGCGGAAGATCAGGTGCTGCCCGGGCCGGTGGGCGAACCGCTCCCGGAGGTCCTCCGGTATCTCGAAGGAAACGCACACCGCTTCCGATGTCAAAGGCTCGATCGCTGAGACAACCAACGGGTGGAACTCGACGCCGTCCATCAGATCGCCTTGAAGTAGTCGAAAGGCTCCCCGCACGAGGTGCACACCCACAACGACTTGCACGACGTCGAGCCGAACTCCGAGACCCGGGAGACATCGCCCGCCGAGCAGCGAGGACACAAGATCTCGGGAACGATTGCGAGCACGGAATCCGGTGGTGCGATCCCGAAGGCCCGCAGCTTGTCTTTCGCCGACTCCGACATCCACTCGGTCGTCCACACCGGCGTCTGGCGAACCACAACCGTCACGTCGTACAGCCCGTTGGAGGCGAGGGCGGTGACGATGTCTTCTTCCATCACTGCGAGGGCGGGACACCCCGAATATGTCGGGGTGATTCCGACCTCCACGCTGCCGTCACCCCCGACAGTCACGTCACGAAGGATCCCGATCTCTGCGATTGTCAGCACGGGGATGTCCGGGTCGACGACGACATCAAGCATGTGCCGAACCTCGGCTACGGTGGGCATCGCCGTTGTCACCATGACGCACCCGGATAGCTTCGCTCCATCCACTGCAGATCGGTCAACAGGTGGCCGAGGTGCTCGGTGTGCCGGCCCGAGCGACCACCGGTCGCCTGATACGGATCAGCGGGAAGTGCCAGCGTCGCCTCGTCGAGAACCCCCTCGACCGCACTCGTGAACGCAGCGTGATCCTGCGACAGGTCCGGCCCGAACCCACCGAGATCCTCGAACAACTCGGCAGTGAAACGCCACAGCCAATCGATGGCGTCCTGCATGCGGTCGTGACTCTGTTCGGTACCGTCTCCGAGTCGCAGCACCCATGCCGTCGAATGGCGCAGGTGATACGTCGCCTCTTTCAGCGCCCTGCCCGCGATACCGGCAAGCCTTTCATCACCGAGATCGACGAGTCTGCGCCACAGGAGAACCTGATACTCGTCGAAGAAGAACGACCGTGCGAGCAGATGGGCAAAGTCGGGGTGCGGCTGCTCGACGAGCAGGGCGTTGGTGTACTCACGCTCCGACCGCAACATGGCGTACGAGTCCGCCGAAGCGTCCCCTCCCTGGAGGTCAGCCGCGTAGTCGTAGAGGTGCATTGCGACACCGATGTGGTCGAGCCCGATGTTGGCGACAGCGATGTCGAGTTCCAGATCCGGTGCATGCGAGATGTACTCCCCCAGCCGCTGAGCGAGGATCAGATTGTCGTCAGCGTGACGGATGAGAAAGGCAACCTCATCGCGCGTGTGGGGAGCCGTCTTCACAACTGGCCGACCTCGTCGGGAATCTCGTAGAACGTCGGGTGTCGGTACGGCTTGTCGTCGGATGGGTCGAACATCACGGTCGGGTCGCTGGATGCATGGATCGCCGCCGAGGGAACGACCCACAGAGCGGCGGTGTCTCCCCGTCGCGTGTAGGCATCTCTGGCGTTGAGCATGGCGGATTCTGCGTCCGGGGCGTGCAACGACCCACAGTGGGTGTACGAAAGCCCGCGACGTGGACGCACGAACACTTCCCACAGCTGCCAGCCGTCCACCCCATGACTCGTCGGGGTGATCTCATCCGGGGATTCGCCCGGCGCAATGGGTACGTCGTAACTCATGGCTCTCCCTCAGGCGACCTTGGCGGACCGGGCCGCCTGTTTCTCGGCGTACGCGGTGGCCGCCTCCCTGACCCACGCACCGTCTTCCCATGCCTTGATCTTGTGGGCCATCCGCTCCCGATTGGCGGGCCCGTTCCCCTTCACGGTTGCCCAGAACTCGTCCCAGTCGATCTCTCCGATCTTCCAGTGTCCCGATTCGTCGTCGAAAACGAGATCCGGATCCGGGATCGTGCATCCGAGGTAGTGCGCCTGGGGCACGGTCTGGTCGATGTACATCTGGCGAAGGTCATCGTTGGAGATGCGCTTGATCTTCCACTCCATGGACTGCTCGGTGTGGGTCGACTCATCATCGTGCGGTCCGAACATCATGAGCGACGGCCACCACCATCGATCGATCGAGTCCTGGACCATGGCACGTTGCTCATCCGTGCCCTTCACGAGCTGCATGAGAATCGAGTAACCCTGACGCGCATGGAAGCTCTCCTCCTTGCAGATCCGAACCATGGCCCGGGCGTACGGTCCGTACGAGGTTCCCTGGAGCATGATCTGATTCACGATCGCGGCACCGTCGACCAGCCAACCGATCGCACCGATGTCCGCCCACGACAGCGTCGGGTAG
>CAYTWC010000122.1:0-6307 GCA_964441975.1 uncultured Acidimicrobiaceae bacterium
TGAGGAGCTCGACAATCTCATCCTCTTCGGCGTAGACCCCAGGGACCAGGGTGAGACCGGTCGAGAATCCGAACGCTCCTTGTTCAAACTGCTCGGCGAGCAGCCGTCTCATGATTCCGAGCTCGTCGGCGGTGGGAGGCCGTTGGTCGAGTCCCATGGCGGCGGTCCGCAAAGCGTTGTGCCCAACCAGAGGAGCGATGTTGATGGCGGGTGGGTCAGTCGCGACCGCGTCGGCGTACCCACGGACGTCCGTCCACGGGAGTCCGAAGCCGGAGGTCTTGGAACCGATGACGTCAAGGAGGTCAAGGTGTGTTTCAACCCGGGATGGTTCGATCGGGATGGGTGAGAAGCCGCAGTTGCCGATGACGTCGGTTGTGACACCTTGCCTGATCTTGCTCTCGCTCGACGGATCGCGAAGCACACTCAGATCCGAGTGCGTGTGGATGTCGATGAAACCGGGAGCGACCACGAGACCCGTGACGTCGACGATGTCGGCGCCTTCGATTTCAAGCCCCTCGCCAATGGCGACGATGGTCCCGTCAACGACCGCGACATCGGCGACTCGCTCGGGTGCACCGCTGCCATCGACGACCCGTCCACGCCGAAGGATCAGATTGTCAGTCACTTCTCGCTCCTCTAGCCGGCTCGGCGGTGTAGGACACGCCCTGGCCGCGCGTCGGTCAACTCGTTGTCCTCGAGGACCAGCTCACCGTTGACGATCACGTGGTGCATCCCGACCGGTGGTGTGGCTGGCTGTTGGAATGTCGCGCGGTCGATGATGGTCTCTGGGTCGAACACCGTGAGGTCAGCGACCAACCCCTCTGCGATGGTGCCGCGATCGGTCAATTGGAGACGTTCTGCAACGGCACTCGTGCTCTTGCGGATCGCCTCGGGGAGGCTCAGCAGCCCGAGCTCACGGACGTAGCGTCCCAATATCCTCGGATATGTACCGAAGGAGCGTGGATGTGGCTGTTCACCGCGGGTGTCGAACGGCATTGCGACCCCGTCGGAACCGACCATCGACAACGGATGGGTGAGGAACGCGGTCATGTCTTCTTCGGTGCGATAGAACAGCACGACCTTTGCTGCGTTCCCGTGGTCGAGACACAGCTGCAGCGCCCACTCGGCCGGGTCACGGCCGGCGCGTTCGGCTGCTTGTTCGACGGTCAGCCCGACGGACCACGCATCCGGTTCGTCGACACTTGCGATTTGTACCCGGTCCCAGAACCATTCGATGCCCCAGAAACCGGCACGAAGTTCGGTGATGGCGCGTTCGTACGTCGCCGGGTCCGCGAGGCGCTCCCGCATCGCATCGGTCCCTCCCTCCTGGACCCAGGTCGGGAGGTATTGCGTCATCGCTGACGACGATGCGTCGTACGGATACACGTCGAACATGACATCGAGGCCGGTCGCTCTCGCGTCCTCGATGAGCTTGGTGACCTCGGCCGCCTTGCCCCAGTGCTGGGGGTGGTTGATCGCAGCGTGCGAATACTGGAGGCGAACTCCGCTCGCCTCTGCGGTCCGGATTGCGAGTTCGACGCCGCCGAAGTCGCGTCCCGCCGTTCCACGCGAATGCGTTGCGTACAGCGCGTCGTGCCGCTCAACGACGGACAGAAGGGCGACGATTTCATCTTCGGACGCATAGACCCCCGGCACCAGGGTGAGACCTGTCGAAAACCCGAAGGCTCCCTGGTCGAGCTGTTGCGACAGGAGTTCCTGCATGGTCGCGAGCTCGGCGTCGGTCGGTTCACGCTGCTCGAGACCCATCGCTGCGGTCCGGAGCGTGCCGTGACCCACGAGGGGTGCGAGGTTGAACGCCGGAGGACGGCTCTCGACGACACCGGCGTACCCGGCGACGTCGGTCCACGTGAGGTACAAACCGTTCTCACCGAACCCTCTGCCCCCCATGTGATCGAGATGGGTGTCGATCCTGGCCGGGTCGATGGGGAACGGGGAGAAGCCACAGTTCCCCGTGACATCGGTGGTGACACCCTGACGGACTTTGCTCTCGCACGAAGGGTCGCGCAGGGCGCTCACATCGGAGTGCGTGTGGATGTCGATGAATCCGGGCGACACGACCAGTCCGGACACATCGAGTTCACGGGTCCCGGTGAGGTCCAAGTCCTCACCGATGGCGACGATCCGGTCACTCCGGATTGCGATGTCCGCTGTCCGACCGGGGGAGCCGGTCCCGTCGATGATCGTTCCGCCTCGAAGTATCAATGACGCATCCACTGTTTGCTCCCTGGTCTCAGCGGCCCGCTGCGACTCGCTACTCGTCGTCGCCGGGACGCAGTCCGAAATCGCTGAAGTGGCACGCAGTCGCATGAGACTGGCCGAACCGGACTTCCATTGCAGGCTCTTCGGTCGAACAGATGTCCTGTGCGCGCCAGCATCTCGTCCGGAACCGGCATCCGCTCGGGGGGTCGGAGGGGCTCGGGATGTTGTCGGAGAGAAGGATTCGGTTCTCACGCCGTTCCGTGCCGGGCTCCGGAACCGGCACAGCAGACAGAAGCGCCTGTGTGTAGGGGTGAAGCGGCTCGTTGTAGATCTGGGTCTTGTCGCCGATCTCGGCAATGCGACCCAGGTACATGACGGCAACGCGATCGGAAATGTGCCGGACCACCGAAAGGTCATGGGCGATGAAGATGTAGGTCAGCCCGAGTTCCGCCTGGAGTTCCTGCAGGAGATTCACGACCTGGGCTTGGATCGAGACGTCGAGTGCCGACACCGGTTCGTCGAGTATCAGCAGCTGTGGGTTCAGCGCGAGCGCCCTGGCGATGGCGACCCGCTGACGTTGACCGCCGGAGAACTCGTGCGGAAGCCGGTCCCGGTGATCCGGACTAAGACCGACCTTCTCGAGAAGATCGACGACGAGGTCGTCGACATCCTTGCCCGCGAGGCTGTGGAGGCGAAGTGGCTCGCTCACGATGTCTTTGACGTGCAAACGCGGATTCAGCGATGCGAATGGGTCCTGGAAGACGATCTGCATGTCCCGACGAACCTGCTTCATCTGGGCTCGGGACATATGGGTGATGTCGCGCCCTTTGAACACGATCTTGCCGTCGGTCGGTTCGAGGAGCCGGATGATGGTCCGACCGGTGGTGGTCTTGCCGCAGCCAGACTCGCCGACCAACCCGAGCGTCTCCCCGGCCTTGAGACTGAGATTCAGGCCGTCGACTGCCTGGACGTAGCCGACCGTCTTTCTCATGACTCCGGCGTGGATCGGGAAGTACTGCTTCAAGTTCTCGACGCGAAGGATCTCCTCGCCGATCGGGACAGGACTCGGATCCCATTTTGTTTGACTCTTCTCGGGGACTGCTGCGTCGGTGGTCAGTGTGTCGGTCACGACTGCGTCCCTCCCGTGTCGGGTTGGCTGTGCATCTGTTCCCGCTCTTTCGCGAATTCAGGGACCTCGTCGGGGAAGTGGCAGCGTGTCGACCTGCTACCGGAGCCCACCGAGATCAACTCCGGCATGTCTGTCGTGCAGATCTCACGACCGTTTCGGAGGTCGCATCGATCGTGGAACCGGCAGCCCGAAGGGAACTTGCTTGCGTTCGGTGGGTTGCCCCGGATGGGGATCAACGTTTCTGCGTCGGTGTCCAGACGTGGGAGGCTCGAGAGCAGCCCCACCGTGTATGGGTGCTGTGGAGCGAAGAACACCTCGTCGACGGTGCCGGTCTCGACGATCTTTCCTGCATACATCACCGCGACGCGATCTGCCATCTCCGCGACGACACCGAGGTCGTGAGTGATCAGGATCGTCGAAGCCTGGACATCCTCTTTCGCTGCGGACAGGACGTTGAGGACCTGGGCCTGGATGGTCACGTCGAGGGCCGTCGTGGGTTCGTCTGCGATCAGGAGGCGCGGTCTGTTCGCCATGGCCATGGCGATCATCGCCCTTTGTCGCATCCCGCCCGAGTACTGGTGCGGGTATTGCTTGAAACGCTGCTCCGGGCTCGGGACGCCGACTTCGATCAGGAGGTCGATCGCCTTCTGCTTGGCCTGCTTGTCGGTGAGGTCGGGGTTGTGGGTCTTGATCGTCTCGAGGATCTGGGATCCGACCGTGAAGACTGGGTTCAGGGCTGTCATGGCGTCCTGGAAGATCATGCCGATCGCCCCACCGCGTATCTTTCGCATCCTGCTCTTCGACATGGTGAGCAGGTCCTCTCCGTCGAACATCGCCGTGCCGCCGACGAGGTTGCCCGGAGGACTGGGGATGAGGCCGAGGAGGGACATGACGGTCACGCTCTTGCCCGAGCCCGATTCGCCGACGATGCCGAGCGTCTCACCACGATGGACCTCGAAACTTACTCCATCAACTGCTCGCACCCCGGAATCGGCGGCTCCGAAGGAGAAGCGCAGATCCTCGACCTTCAGCAGTGGCTCTTGCATCCGAGTTGCTCCTCATCTCGTCGACCGGATCGATCCGGCCCCACCGTAGCCCGCAACAGGCTGCTTCGTTGCTCGTGCGACCCCCAGCGAGAGGGTCGTATCCGTGTTGACACCCGAAATTCGGTCAAACTAGGATACCCGAAGACACCTCAAGATAGTGTCAAACGCTATCCGGAGTCAAAAGAGGGAGCACGGGTGACTGTGGTGGGGATCGCATCTTGGCATTTCTGGTCTGACACCGACGACGCGGTTGCGGACGCGATTCGTCACATAGTCACGTGGTGTGCAAGACTCGGGTTCCTCTCGGCTTGGACGACGACAGCCGGGTCGGTGGATCCGACCCTACGTATCGGAGATTGAGGCAACGTGGAAACGCTACTGGATCAGACGCCACCCGTGGAGGAGCTACCGCCGACACGTCGCCGTCGTGGCCCGATCAAGTACGTGATTTCCACATATAGACGGAGTCCCAGCCTGGTGATCGGTACCACGATCATCATCATCCTGGTCCTCATGGCCATCTGCGCACCGCTCCTGACATCGTATGACCCCATCAAGCTCGACCCGGCCAACCGGCTCGAGGCACCGAGTGCCGAGCACTATTTCGGCACGGACGAACTCGGTCGCGACATCTGGACGCGTTCGCTATACGGAGCGCGCGTTTCACTGTCCACGGCATTCCTCGCGACGATGATCGCCATGGCGATCGGAGTGCCACTCGGATTGCTCGCTGCCTATTTCGGTAAGTGGGCTGATGCGCTCACTATGCGGTATATCGATGTCCAGATCGCGGTCCCTGGCATCTTGCTCGCAATGATGATCATCCTCTTCGTAGGGCAAGGGTTCTTTGCGCTGGTCGTGGCGATCGGTATCGGATCCGTGCCGAACTTCGCGCGAATCGTGCGAGCGTCGACGTTCCAGATCCAGGAGGACGAGTATGTGTCCGCCGTCAAGGCGATGGGCGGTGGGCACTCGTACACGATGTTCAGGACCATCCTCCCGAACGCGCTTGGTCCGATCATCGTCCAGGCCGTGATCACCGCAGCAGTCGCCGTGCTGCTGGAAGCTTCACTTTCGTTTCTTGGACTCGGGACCGTCCCACCGACGCCGAGTTGGGGTGCGATGCTCCAGACGGGCAAGAGCTATATGAACGAGGCGCCCTACTACGCGGTGATGCCGGGCATCATGCTGACGGTGACGGTGCTCGGTCTCGACCTCATCGGTCGGGGACTCCAGAAGCTCCGGGGTAGTTCGGCATCGGCGAGTGCGGAGATCTTGGGGCGCGCATGACGACGTACATCATCCGGCGTCTGCTGCAGGCGATCCCGACGATTTTCATAGCGACGGTTCTGATCTGGGCCATGGTGTACGCACTTCCCGGCGATCCAGCCCTTGCGATGCTTGGCGAAGAACCGAACCCGGAGGCGTATGCAGCGGAGCGGGAACGCCTCGGTTTGGATGAACCGATCTACGCCCAGTACACGACGTGGCTCACCAACGCCCTGCGCGGTGATCTCGGGTACTCGTACTTCGGTGGTGAAGCCGTGTCCGAGCGGATTGCGCGGCGCGTCATGCCTTCGGTTCAGCTGACCTTCTTCGCCTTGTTCTTTGCCTTTCTTCTCGCGTCGCCGATCGTGTTCTTCGGATCACTGTTTCCGAAATCGTTCATGGGGAAGACCGTCAGCGTGCAGAGCGCGCTGTCACTGAGTATCCCGACGTTCTGGATGGGGATCCTGTTCATCCTGTTCTTTGCGGTGCGTTTACCGTGGTTCCCTGCCGTCTCGGACTACTACCCGTTCTTCCAGGATCCGTGGGAGGCGATCCGAAACATCTTCCTCCCCGCTTTGACATTGGGCATCTTCGTGTCAGCGATTTTCGGGCGGTTCCTGCGGCAAGCCCTGACCGACGTCCT
>CAYTWC010000123.1:0-6293 GCA_964441975.1 uncultured Acidimicrobiaceae bacterium
AAGGGTCTCGCCAGGTCGCTCGTACGAGTCGGAGCATGGATGTTGCCGGACAAGCCAGAACTGGTCTCCGACACCATCCTCGTGCTCCCGAAGCAGCCTGACGACTCGCCCGTTCGGAAGGCTGCCTGAAGGCACTTCCGGATACTGAGTGTCCGGGACCGGGTCTCGCACAGGTAGCAGGTCGCCTCCGGCGCCTGTGCGAGACCCGGAACCGGCTCCACCGAGCTCCCCTGCCGCGCACGCTCCCCGCATGAGCACTACGCTCTCGTGGCGCGCCTGCATCGGGAGATCACATGACAAGTGCAATCAGCGTCACGGACGCAGCAAAAATCTATGGCTCCGGCGACGCCGCCGTCGCCGCACTCGACGGCGTCACCGCCGAGTTCGAACAAGGCCGGTTCACGGCGATCATGGGTCCTTCCGGATCGGGCAAGTCGACCCTCCTCCATTGTCTCGCCGGGCTCGACTCACTCGACCGCGGTGACGTCAAGCTCGGGGACATCGAGCTCGGATCGTTGTCCGACAGGGACCTGACCCTCGTGCGCCGCGAGAAGATCGGTTTCATCTTCCAGGCGTTCAACCTGATCCCGACGTTGACCGCACATGAGAACATCGTGCTCCCACTCTCGATCGCAGGCGAATCAGCCGACCAGGAATGGTATGACACGGTCGTCGCCGCTGTCGGGCTCGAGGATCGCCTCACCCACCGACCCTCGGAGCTCTCCGGCGGCCAGCAGCAACGCGTTGCCGCCGCTCGGGCACTCGTGTCACGCCCCGAGATCGTCTTCGCAGACGAACCGTCGGGGAACCTCGACTCAACGTCGGGCGCCGAGCTCCTGCAATTCATGAGAACCGCCGTCGACGAGTTCGGACAGACGATCGTGATGGTGACACATGATGCGTTCGCCGCATCGCACGCCGACCGCGTGATCTTTCTCGACGACGGGAACATCGTCGCGGAGCTCATCGATCCGACAGCCGATCAGATCCTCGACAAGATGAAAGAGCTCGGGGACTGACGCGTGTTCAAGGTCGCATGGTCATCACTCAAGTCGAACAAGCTTCGACTCCTGCTCACGTCGTTCGCGATCGTGCTCGGGGTTGCGTTCGTTGCCGGCTCCTTCGTGTTCACCGACACGATCAGTGCGCGTTTCGACAGCCTGTTCGCCGACATTTCAGCCGGGGTCGATGTCTACGTCGATCCCGAACCGCCCGAGTTCGGCAACGATTTCGGTCAGGTCCAGGTTTCGATGCCGGAGGAAGTGTTCGACAGCGTCATCGCCGTCGAGGGTGTCGCGGAAGCCGACAAGTCGGTCGCTGGCATCGCGCAACTCGTCGATGAGAACGGTGAAGTCATCGGTGGGTTCGGCCCGCCGACGCTCGGGTTCTCGTGGACCGACAACCCCGACCTGAGCCCGTTGCGCATCGCCCCCGAGAACGGCCGTCCGCCCGAGACCGCCGGAGAAATCGTGCTCGACATCGGTACTGCCGAAGCGAACAACTTCGTCGTGGGTGACGAGATCAGCCTCATCGTCGACGGTCCCGTCGAGACGTTCACCCTGGTCGGTCTCGCCAACTTCGGAACCGAGGACAACCTCGCCGGAGCCACGTTGACGATCTTCGAATTCGAGGAAGCGCAGCGCTTGTTCGAGCTCGAAGGGCGAATCAGCCAGATCGCCGTCGCGGGAACGCCTGAGGTATCCCCCGATGAGCTGGCGGCGCGTGTAACCGAAGTCGTCCCGAGCGATCTCGTCGTGTCCACAGCAGAGGAAGCGACGGAGACGGACTCGGCAGAGGTCAAGGAAGCGCTCGGATTCCTCACGACAGCGTTGCTCGTGTTCGCCATGGTCGCGATCTTCGTCGGGTCGTTCGTGATCTACAACACGTTCCGGATCATCGTGGCGCAGCGGACAAGAGAACTGGCGCTGCTGCGAGCCATCGGCGCGACCGGACGCCAGGTCACCCGGATGGTTGTCCTCGAGGCATTCATCGTGTCGATTGTCTCGTCCGCGATCGGTGTCATCGGTGGTGTCGTGCTCGCGATCCTGCTCGCCGCCGGAATGGACGCCGCCGGATTCGGTCTCCCCGACGGTCCACTGACGCTTCTCCCGCGCACCGTGATCGTCGGCATGTTGGTCGGCATCATCGTCACGGTGCTTGCAGCGATATTCCCGGCACTTCGGGCTTCGCGTATCCCACCGGTCGCGGCGATGCGAGCCGACCTCGTGCGCACCACGCGACGGTCGCTCCAGAAGCGAACGATCGCCGGGATCGCTGTGACGGCGATCGGTGCCATCGGAATCGCTGTTGGCCTGTTCACCTCCGTCGACAACGCTCTTGCCATCCTCGGGTTCGGAGCGTTGGTCGCGTTCCTCGGGATATCGATCCTCGCCCCGATTGCTGCCCGACCGTTCTCGTCATTCATCGGCTGGCCGATTCGGAAGGTCTACCGCATCGCAGGTGATCTGGCGGTCCAGAACACGCAACGCCAGCCACGCCGAACCGCCTCGACGGCCTCCGCGCTGATGATCGGTGTCGCGCTCGTCGTCTTCGTGGCGATTCTCGCTGCCTCGCTCAAGGGGTCGGTCACCAAGACGGTCGAAGAGGCCTTCCCCGCCGATCTGTCGGCGTCGTCGGCAACCTTCACGATCGGCGTGAGCCCCCAGTACAGCGCAGACCTGCGGCTCGTGCCCGAAATCGACGGCGTGACCACGCTCAATAGCACTCAGATCAAGGTCGGAGACACCGTCGTCACAGCATCCGCGATTGAACCGGACACCGCAGAAGGCGTCCTCAACATCAAGGGTGTCGACAGCGCCGAACTCGCTGCGATGAGCGCGTCGAACGGCGCACTGATCTTCTCCGAGGACGACTCGGACACGGCGGAAGTCGGATCCATCGTGACGATCGAGCTGCCGAACGGGGTCACCGGTGAGGCGGAGATCGTCGGCACGTTCGACGACGAGACGAGTTTCGGAACCTACATCATCACGAGGGAGCGGTTCTTCACCGGCATCGATCCGCAGACCGACGGTCTGGTCCTCGCCAACGCAGCCGACGGAGTGAGTCTCACCGAAGCACAGAGCGCCGCCGAGGAAGCAGCGGAGCCGTTCCCGAATGTCGTCGTCCAGACCCAGTCGGAACTCATCGCCGAGTTCGTCAACGGGATCAACCTGCTGCTCGGGATGTTCACGGTTCTCCTCGCTCTCGCGATCATCATCGCCGTGCTCGGGATCACCAACACGCTGGCCCTGAGCATCATCGAACGAACGCGCGAGATCGGTCTCCTTCGTGCCGTGGGCATGTCCCGTCGCCAGCTCCGTCGCATGATCCGATGGGAGTCGGTGATCATCGCGGTGTTCGGGGCGATCCTCGGAATGCTCACCGGCATCGTGCTCGGCTGGGCTGTCGTCCAGGCACTCAAGGATGAAGGAATCGGCACCTTCGCCATCCCGGTGACGCAGATGATCATCCTGGTGCTCGTTGCTGCAGTCGCTGGCATCGTCGCTGCGATCTACCCGGCGTTCAAGGCGTCCCGCCTCAACGTGCTCGACGCGATCGCGTATGAGTAGCCCCAGCATGCCGCAGAGGTGCGCGGGCACGGGTTCGTCGCGGCCTGGCTGAACAACTCATGTCCGAGAAGGGGGAAACGAACGATGCGGGATAGCGGTCGTCCCATACGGTTCTCGTCCGTACGACACACCATCGTGATCATCGTCGCCGTCGCCGCTGTTTCGTGCAGCGGCCCGACCGACTCTTCCGCGTCGACGTCAACGACTGCACTGGCGACAACCACGTCGACATCCGCGAGCGGAACAACACTCGCCGAGCTGACGGGTGGCGGGGTCGACCTGACCCTGACGCGCGACGATGTGGACTGCTCACCCGAAGCGTTCGGAGATGACGAGACAATCGAGTCCACCGTCGCGCACTACGTGGTGGACGGCAATCTCGGCTCCGTCTGCTTCGGGGAACCCGACGACACCCTCGTCGACGCCTGGACAGTGTTGGCCAGCATCGTCCCCGGTGGACAACTGCATGACTTGGTGGTGTTCACCGGGTTCGAATCGCACGAAGAGGGTGACGACGTGACGCTTGCCTTCGTCAGCGCGTTCGACATCGACGGAAGCGTGTTCCAGATGTCGGTGAACCTCGCCGAGTCTGCCGCCGATCCGGCGGAGAGCCAGTTGACGATGATGCACGAATTCGCCCACGTGTTCACCGGCGTGGTGACACAGATCGACCGGTTCGAGGAACCCGAGACGTGCGACACATATTGGAATGGCGAGGGCTGCTTTCTCGAAGACTCAGTGATCCAGCAGTGGATTGACAGGTTCTGGCTCGACTACATCGACGACATCGATCCGGATGTCGCGCCGACGGTCGAAGATGGCGAGCGCCGCTGTGACATCGATCCGGGCTTCTTCGGTCCTTACGCCGCAAGCAACCCCGAAGAGGATTTCGCCGAGACGTTCTCAGCCTTTGTGTTTCGGATTCCAGCCGCCACCGAGGCGCAGCAGGAGAAGCTGGATTGGATCGGATCGTTCCCCGGACTCGCCGAGTTCCGCACCAGGGCCGTCGAGGCAGGCTTCAGCGCCCACGAGAACACATTCGCTCCATGCGGATGACGCCGTTGCGGTATCTCCTAGGAGAACGGCTCATCGTCTTCGATCCAGCCTGACGCGTTCTCGACGAGGTACATGCTCACGTCGTGGACGCGATCGAGGACATCGCACAGCGAATCCTGGCTGAACACCACATCGACGAGCGACCGGTCGACCTTGCCGACCACCGACAGCCGGCGGTCCATCGAGTCGTCGAGCGCACCCATCGATTCGACCGAACTGATCTCGATGGGCAGGTTGATCCCACCGATTCCGGCAAGTTCGGCCGAGAGAATGATGAGGTCCGGAGGTTTCCGCATCGGCGGCAGCGACCAGTTGAAGAAGAACGTGACGTTGAACTCGCTGTCGGGGTCGGTCGGCACCTCGTCGTAGTCCGAGAGACTGTCTTCGAACCGCAGGAGCAGTCTTGGTTCAACATCGAGCGAGATGTGCAGATCGAGCGGACCGGCGCACGCATCCGCGGGGTGGACATCGATCTCCCACGCCTGTCGGAGTGTGAGCGTCTCGACGAAGTGACGCTCGTCGTGCACGTGGAATCCGTGTTCCATCGCGTGGTCCTTGAGGTACGTGATCGTCGATGCGAGGTCAACTGCCATCGCTGCCGCCCCGCTCGTGGATCTCGATCCCACCCATCACCGCCCAAGCGTCGATGACGACGAGCGGGGCATCGCTGGGGACATCAGGGTTCGTCAGGTTCTCGATTCCTGACATCCCGCCCCCGGTGACCACCTCGACGCGCCACGCGTCTGGCACGATCACATCGATACCACCGAACAACGCTCGGAGATGGATCGATGCACCCGGCGCCGGAGTCGCCGCGGTCAGATCCAACTCGATGCCACCGAAATAGGCCAGCGCCGACAGGTCGGTGAGCTGGTGAGCAGTCGAAGCAAACTCGACACCGTCGAGCGCCGCCGTGATCCTGACACGTGCGTCATCGGACGAACCGTACGCAGGGAATCGCCGACGAACGACGAATCCGCTCAGTGCCACGAGTCCGATGAAAGCGACGAAGCCGGCAAGAGCTTTCGCAAGAGACTTCATCTTCGGAAGGTACCAGACCGTCGCCGGGTAGAGCCCCGACACGGCAGTCGAATGACCGATCGATCAAGAGACGATCGGAACGGGAGACTGTGCTTCTGCGAGTCCCCACCGTTGGATCGCTGCGACCGAGAGCACGACGACGATCACTCCCACCCACTGGATCGGATCGAGGGTCTGGTCGAGCATCACTGCCGCAAAGGCAGCACCGATCGCCGGTTCCGCGGTTGCGAGGACGCCGACGATCGAGGACGGAACGAGCGCGAGAGCCCTGAACTCCAACAGGAACGGAAGCGCCGTCCCGACAATGCTGATCACGACGAGGTCGCGCCAGGCCGCCGTTCCGATCCCTCTCGGGAAGGTCCACAGCGGCAGGATCGCAAGCCAGATGACCGAGCTGAAGATGAAACCCCATGTGGTGATGTAGAGAGGCCGGAAATGTCCGGCGAGATGTTCGCCGTAGATCAAGTAGCTCGCAAAGGTCACCGCAGCGGCGAGCCCGGCCGCGATTCCGACGACGTCACTGCCGCTGAGCGTCCACGCTTTCGTCACCATCGCGACGCCGAGCACTGCCGCAACTGCCGCACCCCAGATGAGCGGCCGAACATGCTGGCGTTTCACCACCGT
>CAYTWC010000124.1:0-6288 GCA_964441975.1 uncultured Acidimicrobiaceae bacterium
ACGACGTTGCCTGTGGTGATGGTCGTCCTGTGGACCTTCGGGATCATGTCTGCGGTCGGAATCCCGTTCGGTCCCGTCACCGCAATGATTTCTGCGATCGGGATCGGTATCGGCATCCCATACATGATCCACGTGACCCATCGCTACCTCGAGGAGCGGATGGACTCCGTCGATGAGAACGATGCGATCAACCACACCTTGATGCACACGGGTGGTGCGCTCGGCGGTTCCGCGCTGACGACGATCTTTGGATTCGGAATCCTGATGGTGTCGACGACGATCCCGTTCCGGCAGTTCGGCTTCGTCCTTGCCTACACGATCCTGCTCGCCCTCGTGGCTGCGGTGCTCGTGTTGCCATCGATGCTCGTGCTGTGGTCCCGGTGGCACATGAAGCGCGGCGACGCCCCTGTGGAGCTCGAAGAGATACCGATCGATTGAGCGGGTGCTCGCGACCATGACACACGCAAACGCCAACGGAAAGGGCCCGATAGGAGAACCTGTCGGGCCCTATCGCGTCCTTGACACCGCGACACGCAGACGTGCTGGCGTGGCATACGTGGTCATGGCGATCGTCGTCGCCGGAATCGTCCTCATCACGGGCGTCAGCCTCATGTGGCTCACTGGGGTCGTGCCGCTACTCGCGTTGGCATTGATCCAGTTCGTCGGAGGTTGGAAGATCCAAGTCACCGACATGGAGGCGATTGCGATCGCGTCAGATGCCACGTCGTTCGATGCGGGGCACGCGTCGGGTTCGCTCGGATTCCGAGGGTGGCTCGCCAAACCGGTGTGGCAGATCCTCGTGTTCGAATCCGGACCGGGCTCGCCCGAACACCAGGCGGTCGTCACCGTGGATGGTCTGTCGGGTGACGTCCTCGGCGTCTACGAGGAACCCGTCGACCCTGTCTGAAGGCCGCTTGTCAGAACCTCGGTCGTGACTGCCGAGTGGTCAGCGTTCGTCGATCGGAACGAAATCCCGTGCCGTCTCGCCGACGTAGAGCTGGCGGGGACGGATGATGCGGGTATCAGGATCGCTGTTCATCTCCATCCAGTTCGCAATCCATCCCGGCATGCGTCCGATGGCGAACAACACCGTGAACATCCGTGACGGGAACCCGAGAGCCCTGAAGGTGATACCTGAGTAGAAATCCACGTTCGGATAGAGCTTGCGGGAGACGAAGTAGTCGTCAGCGAGGGCCGCCGCCTCCAGTTCACGTGCGATCTCGAGGAGCGGGTCCGACGTATTCATACTGTCGAGGACGTCCTGGGTGAACTTGCTCAACACTCGCGCACGCGGGTCGTAGTTGCTGTACACGCGGTGCCCGAAGCCCATGAGGCGGAAGTCGTCGTTCTTGTCCTTCGCTCGTGCGAGCGTGGATTCGATCGTGGCATCGGGATCGTCGTGGATCTCCTGCAACATCTCGATGACGGACTGGTTCGCCCCGCCGTGCAGCGGGCCCCACAGGGCGCCCATTCCGGCGGCGACGCTGGTGAACATGTTTGCCCTCGATGATCCGACAGCGCGTACGGTTGCCGTCGAGCAGTTCTGGCCGTGATCGGCATGGAGGATCAGTAGGACATTCAACGCCTTGACAACCGCGGGATCGACGGTCCAATCCTCGACAGGTCGAGCGAACATCATGTGGAGGAAGTTCTCGACGTAGTCCAGCTCGTTCGACGGGTACACGTACGGCTCACCGATCGATTTCTTGTATGCCCACGCCGCAACGGTCGGCAACTTGGCGATGAGCGTGCGGGCACCCGCATCGATCTCGACCTTTCGGGTGGGACGGCGGTAGACGTCGTAGAAGGTGGAGATCGCGTTGGTGGCCGACGACAGCACGGCCATCGGATGGGCCCGTCGGGGGAATGCATCGAAGAACGATCGCATCTCTTCGTTGAGCAGCGTGTGCGTACTGATCGAGTGTTCCCACGTCGCGAGCTCTTCCTTGTTCGGGAGCTTGCCGTAGAGCAACAGGTAGGCGACTTCGAGGAAGCTGCAATTGAGGGCGAGGTCCTCGATGGCGTACCCGCGGTGGCGGAGTTCGCCGGCCGCGCCGTCGATGTACGTGAGCGACGACTTTGCGTTTGCCGTGTTCGCGAACCCCGGATCGAATGTCACATGGCCGAGCTCAGCTCCGAGACGCCGAATGTCGAGTGCAGGTCGCCCTGCTGTGGCTTTGAGCGTTTCGAGCTCAAGCGTCGAATCTCCGATGTTCAGCGTGCCGTTGACTTCGCTCATGTGTGGTGACCCTCGTTTCTCCGGGGTAGGTGCGGTGGCATTGACGCCGGAGTCGTCAATGCACCCAGATTCTAGTCGCTGGAGGAACCGTGCCAGTCTGTGCTAGCTTTCCAGCCGAAGGAGGCCTTCTTTGATCGACCTCAAAGGGCGAAAGAAAGTCGCTCCGATACTCAAGCCGATAGCGGCGTTCATGGCCAAGCTGCGGCTCACACCGGCAGTGGTGACCGTCATCGGGCTCGCCGTGACGATGGCGGGTGCCGCGCTCATCGCATCCGGCCGTCTGGTGGCGGGGGCGTCGACCGCGGCGGCGGGTGTTCTCCTCGACGCTCTTGATGGCCCTCTGGCACGACACCTCGACAAAGCCTCTGAACGAGGCGCCTTTCTCGACACGATGTCAGACCGGTTCGGCGAAGTTGCGGTGTGGGTAGGGCTTGCCGTGTATCTGCGCGAGGACCAACGCCTGTTGATCCTTTGCATCGTCGGGCTCGCGTTGTCGTTGCTCGTCCCGTACGTGCGGGCGAATGCCGAGATGGCCGGGCTTGAAGGCAAAGGCGGCTGGATGGGGCGGGCAGAGCGCATGATCCTCATCCTGCTCGGCGTCGGGCTCGTCGGCCTCGGGCTCCCGATCATGGAACCGTTGCTGTGGGTGTTCGTCGCATTGACCGGTTTCACGGTGTTTCAGCGAATCTGGAAGACCTGGCAGCAACTCGAATCGTGAAGGACCTCGTCGGATACCTGCTGTTCCGTCTTGCGGCAACGGTGTTCGGACTGTTGCCGGAACCATGGATGCGCAACGTCGGCGAATTCTCGGGCCGGATCGCGAACGCGCGGCGAAGCTCGAAGCGGCCCCTGCTCGAAGGCCACATGCGAAGAGCTCTCGGGCCTGATGCGACTGATGATGATGTTCAAAATGCTGTGAAGGGGATGTACGAGTCCTACGGGCGTTACTGGGCCGAAACGTTCTGGCTCAGACCAAAACGACACGACGCCGTCGTCAGTGGTGTCGAACGGCACGGCTTTCATCACATCGACGACGCAATCACAGCCGGAAACGGCATGATCTTTGCTCTCCCGCACATGGGCAATTGGGAAGTTGCCGGTCTTGTGGCCGACGAAATCGGAGCGCGAGCGCTCGCTGTGGCCGAGCATCTGTCGAACGAGCGCATCACGAACTGGTTCGTCGAGATACGGAACCAACTCGGTATCGACATCGTGCTGACCTCGGATCCCAAACGGAACTCCAAGTTGATCAGGACCCTCAAAGAGGGCAAAGCGATCGCTCTGCTCGCCGACAGGGATGTGACGGGTCGCGGTCTCGAGGCGAAGTTCTTCGGCGACATGGCAAAGATGCCCGCCGGTCCCGTCGGACTCGCCGACCTCACCGGTGCCGCGCTGATTCCGGTCGGGGTCTACTTCCAGCAAGGGCGCGGGCATCGCATCGTGGTGCATCCACCGGTCGCGCTACCGCAACTCGACAAACGGGAGGATCGTGTGGCCCAAGGGGCGGCGCTCCTCGCTGCGGAACTCGAGGGCATCATCAGGGAAGCGCCATCGCAGTGGCATCTCTTCCAACCGAATTGGCCATCGGATCCGGGGTACCGCGCATGAGAGTCGCGATCGTCTGCCCCTATGACCTCGGAAGAGATGGGGGAGTGCAGGATCAGGCAATCCGTCTCAAGGGATGGCTCGGCGCGCTCGGCCACGAGTCCGTTCTCGTGGGGCCCGGCCTCGATGGGCCGGACGACGCGGTTCTCCTCGGTGCAGTCAGGGTCGTGAAGGCGAACCGATCAACGACACCCATCAGCTTCGATCCGAGGGTCGGTGGCCAACTCAAGGAGATCTTCGAGGACGTGGACGTCGCTCACATCCACGAACCGCTCATGCCGTCCGTCGGCATCGCAGCGACGAGGGTTGGATCCGTGCCGAAGGTGGGCACATTTCATGCAGATCCTCCACGTTGGGTACGCCGCAGCTACAAGGGTGCCCGTCTTCTCGCCCGAACGCTTGTTTCGAAACTCGATGTGACGACCGCCACGTCGTCGGTCAGCTTGTCGGCCGTATCGTCCTTCGTCGATCCGATCGTCGTCCCGAACGGGATCGACACCACCCTCTACGGTGGCCTGGCCAAGCAGGCGAACAGCGTCGCGTTCCTCGGACGGGATGACCCGAGAAAGGGACTTGACGTCCTGCTGGAGGCTTGGCCGACGGTAGCCGATCGGGTCGATGGGGCAACGCTGACCGTGATCGGCAGCGATCGACCTTCCGATCGGGAGGACGTCACCTTTCTCGGACGTGTCCCCGAGGCGACCAAACGCGACGTTCTCGCCCGATCTGCGGTGTTCTGCGCCCCGAACCTCGGCGGAGAGTCCTTCGGGATCGTCGTCGCCGAGGCAATGGCGTCGGGATGTGCGACGGTCGCTTCGGCGATACCGGCCTTTGCCCACGTAACCGGGGGAGCCGGGGAGCTTGTGGCACCAGGAGACGCAGAAGGTCTTGCTTCGCGGATCGTGGAACTCCTCAGCGACGATGACCGGCGTGAGGCACTCGCAGCACGTGCCCTTGCCCGGGCATCGACGTTCGATGGAGCGACGGTTGCGCAAGCGTACGTCGACGCATACGAATCGGCACTGTCCCGCAGCGAGTGACCTGACGTCGCACAGCGTCCTCTAGAATCAGGCCGACACCCGACAAGAGGTCATCCCATGACAGAGGCAACCACACAACACGGTACGGACAAGGTCAAACGCGGTCTTGCTGAGATGCTCAAAGGCGGCGTCATCATGGATGTCGTTTCGGCGGACCAGGCGAAAATCGCGGAAGAGGCTGGTGCCTGTGCGGTCATGTCGCTCGAACGCGTTCCTGCTGATATCCGCGCACATGGTGGTGTTGCAAGAATGGCCGACCCTGCCCGGGTCCAAGAGATCATCGATGCCGTGTCGATCCCTGTCATGGCCAAGTCGCGCATCGGTCATTTCGTGGAAGCACGGGTGCTCGAGTCGCTCGGTGTCGACTACATCGACGAGTCCGAGGTTCTCAGCCCGGTCGACGACAATCACATCGACAAGCACTCCTTCACGGTTCCGTTTGTGTGCGGTGCCAAGGATCTCGGCGAAGCCCTTCGTCGGATCGGTGAGGGGGCGGCCATGATCCGCACCAAGGGCGAGCCGGGCACCGGAAACGTCATCGAAGCGGTCAAGCACATGCGCAAGATGACCGCACAGATCAAGTGGCTGACGACACTCGGGCCCGATGAGGTGATGAACGCCGCCAAAGAACTGCGCGCACCGTACGACTTGGTCAAGGAAGTCTCGCAGTCAGGGAACCTTCCCGTCGTCAACTTCGCTGCCGGTGGTATCGCGACGCCCGCTGATGCCGCGCTGATGATGCAACTCGGCTGTGACGGGATCTTCGTCGGATCTGGCATCTTCAAGTCCGGCGACCCGGCCGAACGTGCGAATGCGATCGTGCAAGCGACAACGTTCCACAATGACGCCGCCATGGTGGCCAAGGTCTCGCGGAATCTCGGGGAGGCGATGGTCGGAATCAACATCGACACGTTGCCCGACACGGAGCTGATGCAGCACCGCGGGTCATGAGGGTCGGCGTTCTCGCTCTGCAGGGCGATTTCCGAGAACACATCCGCATGTTCGAACGTCTCGATGTCGAGGCGACCGAGGTTCGCACTCCCGAGGACCTTGCGGCCGTGGATGCGCTTGCGATTCCCGGTGGCGAGTCGACGACGATCGGTCGACTGGCGACGATGTTCGGCCTGATGGAGCCCATCCGCGCTCGGTGTCGGGAAGGGATGCCAATCCTCGGGACGTGCGCGGGGATGATCTTCGCTGCTTCAGGGACGGTGGGTCATGATCAACCTCAGCTCGGTGTGCTTGACGCGACGGTCGAGCGGAACGCCTTCGGGCGACAGGTGGATTCGTTCGAGGCAGATCTTGATGTCGTCGGCTTGGACGAGCCGATGCATGCGGTGTTCATCAGGGCACCATGGATCCACAAGATCGGCGGCGACGTCGAGGTTCTTGCCTCGGTGACTG
>CAYTWC010000125.1:0-6273 GCA_964441975.1 uncultured Acidimicrobiaceae bacterium
CAGTTCGCGGACCAGGTGCTCCTGGTGTCGGGAAGGGTCATAGCCTCGGGAAAACCGTCCGAGGTACTCACGTCGGAGAACCTCCTCGCTGCCTACGGCCCGTCGCTGCTCCATCTGGATGACACGAACCGGGTGTTCGTCGATGACCCCGCCCATTCCCATCTTCCCGGCAGGCACGCCCACCGCGAACGCATCATCCACACCGAACCCGACCCAACCGCCACCCACGCCGACGACTGAGTGCGTTCACGCGTACCCAGGGTTCGCGGACACATATATGTGCTCGCCAGCCCACGGAACGACCGTCTTGGCGAATCGACGAGCCGGGTCGGATGGACGACTTCAGATGCCGGTGAGTGGGTCGTCGGACTGACCCGGTACTGACTCTCCGCAGAACTGACAGGTGGCGAGTTCACCCGGCACCTTCGTGCCACAAGCCCGACAATGCCGCGCGCGGGGTCGGCGTCTGCCATCGATGACGCCATCGGAGGCGTCGAGACTCTCGATGCGTTCCTTCAGCTGGTCGCTGGTATACCCGCTCTCCTCGAGCAGCGACCACATCGCGTCGACAACAAGGAGAAGGCGATCAACGCGGTCGTGTACATCCAGAAGATCGGATCTGGTTGCGCCACCGCTCCGCGTCGCCTCGGAGGCCAGCTTCGCAGATTGCGCTCCGTGCTGCCCCAATACATACCCGGTGAGAAATGTGAGTCCCATACATCTGGATCGGTAGGACTCGCTCAGGTCTTGACGAGATGTTGTTTCGACACCTACACGCCGACACCGACACCCTCAGCCCTTCGTGCAAGTACCCGATTCGAGATCGCAATCCCCACCCGTCCGTCCTGGATCCGGTACCGGGAACTCACCCCGCCTGCCTCACGGACGATGACAGACAGCGGAGCCACATCCCACCACTTCCCTTCCGCAACAGCGGCGTCGACCCGACCATCAGCGACCTGAACGGCTTCCCACGACGCGTCGTACTGTTGGAACGAGCCCCGCGCCTCGGTGAGATCCGCCAGGACGCGGCGACCCGGCGATGCGATGTTGCGTGATCGCGGCACGAGCACTGTCGCCGCGGTCGGTTGCTCACTCGTCGAGACCCGTGCGGCTCCGATGTCTCCGTTGCGTGACACTCTGGCGCCAAGGCCCTTCGCACCCCACCAACGCATCCCGAGCGCTGGTGCCGACACCACGCCGACGATCGGTGTGTCATCCACCTCGTAGGCGATGAGCGTCGCGAAGCGGGGGCTGCCGTCGACGAACTGCGCGGTTCCGTCGATCGGATCGACCACCCAGCGACCGAGCCCGACCGTGGGAGGGAACTCCTCACCCAGGAACCCGGCGTAGGCGTCGGTCGCGTGGACGAGATCCCGAAGACACATCTCGATCCGACGATCGACACTTGTGACCGGCGAGCCATCCGGTTTCTCGAACACATCGAAGTAGCTGAAGAATCCCTCCATTGCGATCTCGTCAGCGATGTCTGCCATCGCGAGCGCCATCTGGAGCAGATGTGCGGGGTCATGCCTGCTCGGACCCATGCGTTTCCCTTCGTCTGTTTGCCGCGAAGGTACCGAGCCAACATGAACCCAAGGTGTTGCGCCGATGAAAACGCCATGAAATTGCAGAAACGCGATCGACCGATCAGTCGCCAGGTTCGATCCGCAACGGGTCCGAGATCACGGTTCGTCCGGTCGGGTAGGCGAGTTCGATCCCCGGTTCGGCGGCGATCATCGGGAGGAGAGCACGCCAGAACCTGTCATCTGTGCTCCGCCGGGTTCGGGCCTCCACGAGCAGACGAATGGTCAACAGGACTCCGCTGTCTTTCGTCGTCACGTAGACAGCCGGTTTCAGCTGTCGGTAGTTGATGAGGTAGTCCCGCCCCGCGCTCCCGATCCTCTGCTGTTCCCGAAGAACGTCCTCTGATAGTGCGAGCGGAGCGATTGCTTGCAACATCAATTGCTCCGTGCGCTTCCAGTCGGACTCGAAGGTCACGAGCACCGGAATCTCGTGCCATATATGGAAGAACCCTTCGGTGAAGTTCGCCGTCGGATGCTTGAACAAAGTTCCGTTCGGGATGTGCACGACCCTCCCCGTGGATTGGTCGGCATCGACCCAGTTGCGGATCTCGAGAATCGTGAACCGAAAAGCCCTCAGATCGATGACGTCGCCTGCAGTTCCGTTGATCTCGATCCGGTCGCCCACCTTGAAGGGTCTACGGAACATGATGAAGAGCCAACCCGCAAGATCCAAGAACACATCTGCCAGTGCAATCGCGACACCTGCGCTGAGGAGCCCCAAGAACGTTCCGAGATCATCGAGGAACGGCAGCCACACCCACGCGACAACGACGACGAAGACCGCCGTCGCGACATAGGTGACGGCCTTGCGCGCCCGGAAGACCATGTCCTCGTCCGTGACCTTGCGACTCACCCATCGCGCCGCGATCCACCTCGCGACGACGACCACGACGAACGTGAGGGTGGTGGCGACGATGCGGTACGCGACGTCAGCCGAGATGCCGAGCGTTGCTTCGATCCAGTCCCTCATGGCCTTCATCGTAGGGTCGGATTCCCTCCCGCGGCTGACTAGTCAGGCCGCACGGACGAATCTGTGTCTGTGGTTGTGCCACGAGCGTCCGATGACAAGGACATGGAACCGACCACCACATCAGACCCGACATGTTTTCGGTGTGAGCGATCAGCGCTCACATTCGACGACAAGCATCGGCCGTTGTGCGGGCGTCACGCGACCATCTTTCTCTCGGAGATCCGAGCGAGCATGGCCAATCGAAGCGCCCGATCGTCGGAGGAGGCATCCGTCAAAGAAGAATCCCACGAAGCCGAAGAGCAGAATCGGGGATTCCACCTGCGTCTGGTCCCTGCCCCCGGCAGCGGGCCAGACGCGGACGACGACGAACCACACGCTCGCGGAATGGACACGGAATCAGGGGACGACGACTGACTTCCCGCTTGCGTGCTTGAGCCCCTGGATGCGGATCGCGTCAGGCACGCCCTCGAGCGAATAGGTCTTGTCGATGACCGGTCGGATGTCGCCGGACTCGTACATTGCAACAAGGATCGCCAAGTCTTCGGGCGTTTGCTTGGCCAGTACCGATGTGAGCTTTCTCGAGCGGAACATCGAACCCATCGCCAGCCGTATCAGGCGGACGATCGGACCGAACCAATTCCCCATTTCCGAGGACCCGACCCACACCGACGTCCCGTTCGGAGCCAGCAGCCGCCTGTGCTCCTTCGGCGAGAGATCGCCCGCCATCTCGATGATCGCGTCGAACGGACCAGGCAGGTCGGCGACGTTCTGCGTGGTGTAGTCCACGACCTCGTCGGCGCCGATGGCTTTCACCAGCTCAAGATTCTTGGTGCTCGCCACTGCGGTCACGTACGCACCCATCGCCTTGGCGATCTGGACAGCAAATGACCCGACACCCCCGGAAGCACCGACGATGAGGACCTGATCGCCCGATTCGACCCCAGCTTCGTCCCGGAGGGCCTGCAGGGCAGTGAGAGCCGCGATCGGAATGGCCGCTGCCTCCTCGAAGGTCATGCCCGCCGGCATTGCGATCACACGACCTTCCTTTGCGACTGCATATTCGGCATAGCCGCCACCGTTCTCACCGAACACACGGTCACCCACCGAGAGCCGATCGACTCCGGGGCCGACGCCGACGACGACTCCCGCGAGATCCAACCCGGGAACAGTCGCCTTTGGCCGTCTGAATCCGTTCGACAGCCGAACCAGATGTGGTTTTCCTGTGATCAAGTGGTAATCAGCCGGATTGATGCCAGCGGCATGCACCTTGATGAGTACCTGACCGTCGGCCGGAGCAGGAACCGGGATCGAGCGGACCGTGAGCACATCTGGTGTCCCGTACCGATCCTGTACGACGGCGCGCATTGTCTCGAGAGTCGACGGTACCACCGTCGGTGTTGGGTCGTCTGCGGATGTGGTCACGGTTCACTCCCGTTCGTCTTCCTGGCGGTCGTCCGGTCGTTCGGGAACGACAACCATACGTTGTAAGTCTATCTTGACCAGATAACCATACGCCGTAAGAAAAGTCAAGGGGCAAGACTTCGGGATATGACGGATTCAGTCGCCCACGTCACCCGCCCAAACGAATCTCGGGGAGCGTTCTACGGGGAGACGACCGTGAGCGTCTCACCTGAGACGACTCCACTCACCACGACGAAGCCTTCGGACCATTGCTTGCCGCCCTCTTCGACCAGGACGAACTCGGTCATCGCATCCGGATTGCTGACGACGAGACTCGCCCCACCGCACTGGGGTGGGAACGACTCGAGAACGAGATCGCAAAGCCGGGCGGATTCCGCATCTCGCAGATAGAACCCGGTCACGACGATCGGATCGCCGCCTGCGTGGTCGCGCGCCTCCTGCACCGAGACGGCGAGACTGGCGTCGGGACCAACTGGGGGTTCCTCGCCATCGTTCGGAGGAAGCGCATCGGGCGGGAGATCTCCGTTCGGTGTGTCGTTGCAGTCGACTGTGCCCTCGACGCAGGCACCGGCCGCATCCGGCACAACAGTCGAATCGGATCCCTCATCCGCCGCGCACCCCGCAACGACGACAAGCGCCGTCACGACAAGTACAAGCATTCCCTTCACTGACATGAGACCCTCCCGGTCACGACATCATGCTCTCCGTCGTACGACGCTTCTCACGCCGGTGCGGTTCCCGGATTCCGCGGATCGCCGACGGCATCCATGCGCAGGTACTCCGCACGACTCGACAGCTTCGACGTATTCAGGCCGATTGAAGAAAGAACCTTCGTCGCCTCCTCCACCGATACGAGCCTCGGTTTCTCCAGAGGAACCTCGTGTCCATCGACACGGAGGGTGGCCGACCCCGACGCCAACACGTTCTGCACCCAGTCACAGTCGGATCCGTACATCACGATGAACATGAACCCCTCGTCCACGCGGTGCGCGTCCAAAGGGGTGAGGTATTCGTTCCCGGAGGTTCGACCACGATGGATGAGCACCGGCCGCTTCCCTTTTCGGATCTCACGCGGATTGAAGATCCTTCGGTTGACCCTGCCCATGAACTTCGGAACGGCCGACATCAATCTCTCCCTTTTGCATCGGATGCAACAGGCATTGAACCAGCGCAACTGAAGCAAACAGCGGACTGGGAGAAGGAGCCGCTCAGATACGCGGGAGCTTGAATCCCGACTTCGATATGACGTAGTCACGGGACGAATCTGCCATCCGTCTCACGGCAGGCCAATCGACATGGAGCAGCAGTCCGCTTCGCTTCATCACCCGTCCGGCGATCATCACGGTGTCGACGTTACCGGTGTCCATTCCCGTGACAACCGCAGTCGCCGGGTCGTTCAGCGGCGTTACATTCAGCCGATCGGTGCGCAGCATGATGATGTCGGCCTGCTTTCCCTTGGTGAGGGAACCGGTCCGATCGTCCAAACCGTTCGCTTTCGCTCCCTCGATGGTGGCGAAACGCAGCACGTCCATCGGCGTGGATGGCTGTTTTCGCTCTGTTGCTGCGATCGTCCGCTGGAGACCGAGCACGGAGCGCATCTGGTTGAACATGTCCCCGGGAACGTTCGTTTCGACATCGACGCTGAGGCTGGGCGGTAGCCCCCTGTCGAGGAATTTCTGGATGGGAGGCATGCCGTGGCCCATCATCATCTCTACCGGCGCCGCCAGTGACACGGTGCCGCCGGTGTCGACGATCATTTGGATCTCGGTGTCGTTGAGCGTCGTGCAGTGGATGTAGGTCGTATCCGGTCCGAGGAGGCCCGCTTCACCCATCTCCTGCACCTTCGCATCCATCCCATAGGACCCGACCCCGACATGCGTCGTGATCCGGGCACCGGTCTCACGGGCGAGTTTCCAGTGGTCCCGTGCGACCTCGAAGTCGGTGAACTCGGGCCCTGCGGCGGCCAGTGACAGCGTGACCATTTGGTCTGTCGTCGAGAAATGTTCGGTGGCGGCCCGGACGAACCAACTCGGTTGGCGTTCCTCCCACTTACCCCACCACGGGAACCCGTACGCGAACACCGCGCGCATGCCCGAGTCCTTGAGTGCCTGGATGACCGCATCGGTGTGCGCAGGTGACCCCTGTATGTGGGACCAATCGAGCAGGGTCGTGATACCCGCATCGATGGCCCCGAGAGCCGACACCATGTTCCCGGCGTATGCGTCCTCCGGACGGAAGGCTGGCGCGAGCTTGTGGAGGACGAACGATATGTAGCCAGCCCGCCCTTCGAGCGGC
>CAYTWC010000126.1:0-6268 GCA_964441975.1 uncultured Acidimicrobiaceae bacterium
GTGTCGTGGTGCCGGACGTGTTGCGGGCGATTGCGATGGATCTTCCGACGGACAAGATGCAACCAGAAGCGATCGACGGGCCGTGGACGCCTGATGAGGCTGAGATTCTCGCCCGATTCTTCGACGGCGACCGTCTCCGTTCGGTTCCGACGAACATCACGAAGCGAAGGCTGGTGCTCGAACACATCGTCCAGGTATTCGATCCCGGGGTCCGGTACCACGAGCGCGATGTGAACTTCCGTCTTCAGCTGGTCTACAGCGACTACGCGGCGATCCGGCGCTACCTGATCGATGAGGGTTTCATGGACCGCGCCGACGGATCGTATTGGCGCATCGGCGGACGCTACGAATCGACTCCGACGCCTGTTGCAGAGGTGGCAGTCGCGGCCGTGATCCCGACGAACGATGCCTCCGTGCAGCTGCGCGAGTACAGCACCTCGATGGTTCCGTACCTCGTCCGGGCGGCCAACCATCCGCAGATCAACAGGTATATGGGCGACCGATTCCCGTATCCGTACACAACGGAAGCGGCGACCGAGTGGATCGAGTTCACACTCTCGGAGTACCCGCCGCTCAATTACGCCGTGTTCTCAGGCGATGAACTCGTCGGAGGCGTGGGTGCTGAGCACCTGGGCGTCGAACGGACGGGATCCTTCGAGATCGGATGGTGGCTGACACCGAGCGTCTGGGGGAGCGGGATCACATCGGCGGCGGCGAAGGCACTCGTCGACGAGTTGTTCGCGAACCGCGGAGCCATGACCCTCTGGGCCCCCGTGATGCACCCCAATGCCGCGTCTGCGGGTGTCGCACGGAAGATCGGGATGACCCTCGACGGCAGGAGGCGCTCGATGTATCTGAAAGGTGGCGTGCGCTATGACCAACTCGACTTCGTGATCACACGCGACCAGTGGGCTTCGTCGTAGACGTCGGTACGCTCGCGGGGTGACCGCGCGTTTCGATACAGCAGTTCTGAGGCAACCACGGTGGATCGCCGCCTTCCTTGTGGGTCTCCTCGTCGCTGTCGCGTGTGTCCGTTTGGGACTGTGGCAACTCGACCGGCTCGACGAGCGCCGCGACCGGAATGCGCAGATCGAAGCTCGGCTCGATGAACCCGCCCGGCCACTGACAGGGCTCCGCCTCGAGTTCGATGACGATCCCGACGACCTCGCGTACCGGAACGCGATCGTCGAAGGCGTGTATCGAGCCGAGGATGAGTTCATCTCCGTCGGCCGCGTCTACGGCGATGTCAAAGGGGCACTCGTCGCGACGCCGCTCGATCTGGAGGACGGCTCCGTATTGATCGTCGTGAGAGGGATCGTCCCCGGCGACACACCGGGGCCGCCATTGGTGGGATATGAGACGCCAACAGCACCGGTGGTCCTGCAGGGGCGCTTGAGTGCGGGTGAGGAGCCGTCACGGATCGAGGAGCCTGCCCCCGACAGCGGCGACCTCACGTCATTGAGTCGCGTCGATCTTGCCTTTGTCGACGAATGGGTCGAAGGTGACGTGCTCCCGTTTGCGCTGCTTCTCGATGACCAGGTGCCATCCGGGGCAGCGGGGGAGCCGGTGCCGATCCCGAACGAGGAGCTGACCGAGGGGAGCCATCTTGGCTACGCCGTCCAGTGGTTTGCATTCGCACTGATCGCGTTGGCCGGGGGCGTCGGTTTGGTGTGGCGCGCCGGGCGACGAACCCCCGACGCCGACACGGTAGATCATCTCGCGTAGGTCGACGTGCCTCGGTCGCGAAGCTCAGTGGCAGCATCGACCAGGGCGGCACGAGCTGCGTTGTAGAGCGCCCCGCCGGTGGAGATTCGCCGTACCCCGAGCTTGGACAGCTCGGCGACAGAAGGGCCGTCCGGTAGGGCAAGTACGTTGACCGGGAGACCGAGCGCAACGACCTCGGCGATGTCGTGATGAGCGGACAACCCGGGCGCGTAGAGGGCATCGGCCCCGGCATCCCGGTAGGACGACAGTCGCGCAAGAGTGTCGTCCAGATCGGATACGCCGTAGAGGTGATTCTCGGCTCTGGCCGTGAGGAACAGCCCGTGTGATCGGCACGCCTGAGCCGCCTCTCCCACAGCTTCGGTAGCCTTCGAGATACTCACGAGAGACTCTGTTGTCGGGGAATAGTCCTCGATGGAACACCCTGCCGCCCCCGCAGACGCAAGAAGTCGCACACATTCCGCGATGCCGCCGGGATCGCCGGGGAACAGCATCTCGCTGTCGACGTTCACTGGGACTTCGAGCACCGCAGCGAGGCGTTCGACGTGTCGCACCAGTTCATCGCGGGTGACTTCCTGATCGTCCTTGCCGAGCGACCGCCCGAGCCCCGCGCTGGTGGTGGCCAGGGCTGGAAAACCCATGTTCTGCAACGTCACGGCGGACCCGATATCCCAGGGGTTCGGCATGACGAAGGTTCCCTCCGAGTGGAGGTGACGAAACTGTTCCTGCGTCGAACTGGTCATACGGCCGGTTCGAAGAATCTTGCCGGGGCGAGGTCGTTCACGTCGACCCCGGCCGAACTCACCACGTCCGGGACCGGTCGGCCGAGGATCAACGAAGCGGCGAGATCGCCGAGCGCCGGACTCGTCTTGATTCCATATCCGCCCTGTCCGACGAGCCAGAAGAATGAGGGATCGTCATTCGCCCAGCCGACGGCGGGCACCCGGTCGGGTGTGAATGTGCGCAGGCCCGCCCACGTGTTCTTGACCGACCTGATCGACAGGTTCGATGCCTCGTTGACGCGCTCGATGCCAAGAGCGACGTCGAGTTCCTCGGCGCGGATGTCCGCGGCGGGGGAGGGGATCTCGCTTGCGGCCGAACCGAGCATGTTCGGCCCCTCGGGCTTCACGTACCAATCCTCTTCTGCATCGATGACCATCGGCCACGATCTCGGATCGGCGCCGGGGTCGAACGTGAACACCGAGCGTGCGAGGGGTGTGAGGCCGAGTGGCGCCACCCCGGCCATCGATGCGATCTCATCGCCCCAGGCTCCGGCGGCGTCGACAATCGTCGACGCAGTGATCTCGATGCCTGTCGCCGTCGAGATACGCCACGCGTGAGGTGTCCGTTCGATGCCGGTCACCGGCGTACCCGGCATCGTCGTCACGCCACCGGCTCGAGCGATCTTGGCGAACCGGGTCTGAAGAGCGTCGACGTCGATGTCATGGGCGCCTCGCTCGAACACACCGCCGGACACCTTGTCGGCAGGAAAAATCGGACACGTCGACTCGACCTCGGCGGGGGTGAGCATCTCGAGATCTGGGACGAGCGGAGTGAATCGGTCAAAGAGGTTCCGAAGAATCGGTTCGCTTCCGACCGGAGAGGTGAACATCACGCCTCGGTCGCTGAGCAGCGGCGTGTCTCCATCCGTCAGGAACGGTTTCGACGCGATGGCCAGCCGACGGATGACGTCTGCGCCGTAGCACTCGGTGTAGAGAGCGGCTGACCGCCCGGTGGCGTGGTAGCCGAGTGTCGGCTCCATCTCGAGCACGACCACCGACGCTTTGTCTCCGATGAAAGCAGCGCACGACAGGCCCGCGATTCCGCCACCGATGATTGCGATGTCCACATCCATTGTTCGGCATCATACGATGACCGTACGCCGTCGCATCTAGGGTGGACGCATGACTGAACGAATCTACTCGACCGACGCCTACGCCAAGGTCTCGACCGCCACCATCGTACGGACCGACACCGACGACAACCGAGTCCTGCTCGATCAGACGGTGTTCTATCCCGGGGGTGGAGGTCAACCCCACGACCTCGGCACGATCAGTATCGGCGACGACGAACTCGAGGTCGTACGTGTCACGCAGGATTCCGACGGCGTCTGGCATTGGCTGGCCGGCGGGATCCCGGGTTCGGGTACGTCGGTGGTGGCAGCCATCGACTGGGAGCGCCGATACCGCCTGATGCGCACTCACACGGCGCTTCACGCGTTGTGCGGCGTGATATGGAATCGGTTCGAGAGTCCGGTGACCGGCGGAAACATGCAGCCAGGTGAGGGGCGTCTCGACTTCGACATACCGAACTGGACCGCCGATGATCTGCCGCTCGTCGAAGCAGACCTCAACGCGGAACTCGCCAGACGTCGGGCGATCGAAGTCTCCTTCCTGCCACGGGATGCGGCTGATGTCGACCCGTCCCTGATACGAACAAAGGTGAACCTTCTGCCCAAGGACATCGAACAGGTACGTGTGATCGACATTGTCGGATTGGACCGTCAGGCGGACGGTGGGACCCACGTGAACGAGACCGGTGAGGTCGGTTCGATCTCAATCCCCAAGGCTGAGAACAAGGGGCGAGGATTCAGACGGATCCGCGTGCGGCTCGACGACGAGACCTGACCGTCACTCGAGGTCGGCAGCGGTGAACTCCACCTTGACCTCTGCGAGTGTCTTGCGTTTCAGGTCAGGCACCCGGCAGTCGTCTGCGGCGTATCCGACGGGAAAGAGGATGAACGGACGTTCGATGTCCGGACGTTTGAGGAGCTTCTTCAGGAACAGCATCGGGCTCGGCGTATGCGTGACCGTGGAAAGCCCCATCCGATGCAGCGCATCGATGAACAGCCCGCACGCTATACCAACCGACTCCTTGACGTAGTAGTGATGCTGCTTGTCGCCGTCCGGTCGTGTCCCGAACCGTTGTTCGAACACGACGACGATCCACGGCACCGTCTCGAGGAACGGCTTCTCCCAGTCGGTGCCGATGGGAGCAAGGTCTTCGCGCCAGTGTGGGGGTAGACGCCCACCCTCATAGTTCTCACGTTCTTCAACTTCCGCCGCCTCACGGATCGCCCGCTTGACATCTGGATCCCCGGTGACGACGAACGTCCATGGCTGCATGTGCGCCCCTGACGGCGCGGTGGAAGCCGCCATGATCGCGTAGTCGATCATTTCCCTCGGTACGGATCGAGTCGAGAACTCACGGACGGTCCGTCGCTGATCCATCTCTTCGAACACAGACCGTGCGACCGCAATTCGCTCGTCGTCGCTGACGGGAATCGGTCGGTATGGAACGGTCGGATGGCTCATCGGACGCACCCTACGGCCCTTCCGCGCGTCCTGCAGCGGGGTGGCGACGGAATCAGACAGCATCCGGGCCGGTTGTACCCATATGGAGGCCCGCACCACCACGCGAGACGCAGGTGTCGGTCCTGACCGCCGTCCGGCCTCCGCTCGCAAGCTCGCCGTGCTCGTGGCGGCGCTTGTCGTCGCAGTGGTGGCCTGCGGCGAGACAGACGGATCGGTCGAAGGGGAGGAAAACCCCGGATCCTCGCCGACCACGATCGATACGGCTTCCACGACAGTCGCGACTCCGGTACCTGTCGAAGCGCCGAGTGCGCTCGAGTCGATGACCGACCCGACATTCCCGCCACCGCTCGTCGACGTGTCCCAGATCATTTCAGGGGGTCCACCGCCCGACGGCATTCCGCCGATCGACAACCCGACCTTCCTCTCGGTAGCCGGCAATCAGGACGTGCTTCCCGGCTCCGAAGCGGTTGTGGGCCTTGCGATCGACGGCGATGCTCGTGCGTACCCGATCCGGGCGATGGTCTGGCACGAAATCGTGAACGACGTGGTCGGTGGGATCCCGGTGAGCGTCACGTATTGCCCCTTGTGCAACTCAGCAGCCACATACGGACGAACGATCGATGCCACGGTCACGACGTTCGGGACTTCGGGTCGGCTGTACGCCTCCGCGCTCGTGATGTACGACAGGGCCACTGAGTCGCTGTGGACCCACTTCGACGGCAGGGCAGTTGTCGGGACATTGGCAGGCGCCAAGCTCGTGTCGTACCCCTCGCCGCTCTTGTCGTGGGACGAGTTCGTTGCCAGCTATCCGGACGGCAGCGTCCTCGATTGGCGTGCAGCCGGGTTCGACCGCGACTATGGGCGAAACCCGTACTCGGGGTATGACACGCCCGACAATGAACCGTTCCTGTTCCGGGGTGCCCTTGACGACCGTGCCGCGGCGATGCAGCGAGTCGTGGGTATCGGGGACGGAACCGACGCGATTGCGTTCACCGACGCAGTCATACGTGGGGGAGAGGCAAGGGTCACGGCGGTCGGCGACGGATCCGAGGCGGTGATCTTCTGGGTCGCCGGTCAGGTCTCGGCGCTTGAAGGCGGCACTGTCAGCGGAGGACGGGATGTCGGATCCGTCGGCGTGTTCGTGCCGGAACTCGACGGTGGCGAGCTCTCGTTCGAGGTCCGAGACGGCGAGATCATCGATGTGGGCACCGGCTCGGTCTGGAGTGTCACGG
>CAYTWC010000127.1:0-6245 GCA_964441975.1 uncultured Acidimicrobiaceae bacterium
GTACCGCTATCACCCAGAACGAGTACGACGTCACCCCACTCGCAGACCCGGCAGCCGTCATTACAACCACTACCAACACGTCCCTTCCGGCACTCGTGCGACGATCGGGACGGCTAGCGGGGGTGCCGCGGACGACGATTCCGTACGAATCGCTGGAGTCGTGGCTATATGAGTCAACGGACACCTCGCATACGATCAACGCAGCTCAAGGTTGATCATGATCACGTCGATACTACTGTCGGCCAACCCGAAGAGGCGTCCCAAATGTTGCGCTGCGCATTCGCACGACCGCATGCAGGAGCAGATCCGGGGCTTCTTTCAGATCGATGGAGACCGTTCGTGCGATGAGTGTCGAGCAACGAAAGCCACAGAATCAGATGAACAACCCGCCACGATCGTCCGTCGTCGGAATCCCCATCTCCATGACGAGTTACGACGAGGTCCTCGGTGCAATCGGCAAGGCTCCCGACGACACAGGAATGGTCGTGTGCGTCTGCAATGTCCACTCCGTGATGTCCGCGCGACGGTCCCCCGATCTCAACCGCGTCATCACCGGATGCGACATCGCCACACCCGACGGCGTTCCTCTCGTGTGGGCACTTCGGTGGACCGCCGCACCCGATCAAACGCGCGTGTATGGACCGGAACTCATGAAGCGGGCAATGGAAGACGCTGCCGGCCACAACTATCGGCACTTCCTGTACGGAGCCACCGAGGAGACGATCGCTGCCCTGACCGAACGGATCAGCGAATTCGCTCCCGATGCCCAGATCGTCGGATCCATCGCTCCCCCGTTCCGGGACCTGACACCCGAAGAGCACGCCGAGTACATGGACACGATCCGTCGGAGCAAAGCGGACGTCGTGTGGGTCGGGCTCGGGATGCCAAAGCAGGAACTCTGGATGGGGGACGTGCGAACGGAACTTCCAGGCGTAGCACTCGTCGGTGTCGGGGCTGCTTTCGATTTCCTCGCCGGCAACGTCAAACAAGCCCCGGAATGGATGCAACGCGCCAGCCTCGAATGGTTGTACCGACTGATCCAGGAACCGCGTCGACTGTGGCGCCGGTACCTGTGGAATAACCCGGCGTTCGTCGTGCTGCTCTCATGGCAGCTCCTCACGCAGAAAATCGGACGACGTCGCGGATAGTGTTACCGCAATCGCGCTTCGTGTGACTACTCTATGCTGTGGAAGTTGAGAAGAACATTCTCATACCCAACAAACTGCGATGACCCCATCGGGCGGGGGCATCGATCCTGGGCCAGCAGAGAGCAGTGGGCTACTTTCTGTGTTTTTAGGGTTGCAGAAAGTAGTCAAACGGGATACGCTGCGTGGGCGAGCGGGGTAATTCGTCGCAGGGCTTAGATCAAAAACGGGGACAAAGGTTTTGGAAACTGCAAAGGGTATCGCTGTAATCGGAAGTGGGTATGTCGGCACGGTCGTCGCCGCATGCCTGGCGGATCTCGGTCACGACGTGGTTGGCGTCGAGATCGATACGGACAAACTCGAGAGTCTGAACCGTGGGATCCCACCCTTCTACGAACTTGGACTCGAGGACCGCCTCAAGAGCGGTGTCGCATCCGGCAAGTTGATCTTCACGTGCGACTATCAGATGGCTATGGATCGCTCCGAAGTGGTCTTCCTGTGTGTCGACACACCTCCGGGCGACAACGGCCATCCCGAGATGGGATCAGTCGAGGCAGCAGCCCGATCGATCGGCGCGGCTCTCCGAGAGGATCACATCATCGTCACCAAGAGCACGGTGCCGGTCGGCAGCGGCAACTGGCTCGAGGCGACCATCCAGTCGGCTCTCCCCGAAGGGGTCGATCCCGACGTGCTGACGGTCGTGTCCAACCCGGAGTTCCTCCGCGAGGGTTCTGCCGTCTACGACTTCTACCACCCGGACCGGGTGGTCGTCGGAGGCGATTGCCCGGCGTCGGTGGACAAGGTGGCGGCGGTCTACCAACAGGTACTCGATCAGTCGTTCGAGGGTGGAAACCCGGATCAGCTCCCCGCACTCGTCAAGACGGGCCGTGCCACCGCTGAAACGATCAAGTACGCCGCGAATGCCTTCCTCGCGACGAAGATCAGCTTCATCAACGAGATCGCCAACATCTGCGAATGGCTCGACGCGGACGTGACCGAGGTCGCGCATGCGATCGGCCTCGACTCTCGGATCGGGGAACAATTCCTCAGCGCAGGTGTCGGATGGGGCGGATCCTGCTTCGGCAAGGACACCGCAGCGCTTGCATCCATGGCCCGCGAGCAGGGGCTCAATCCGATGATCCTCGATGCGGTACGAGAGGTCAACACGAACCAACGCCACGCGGTCGTTCGGAAGCTCCAGGCCCATCTCCGTCCGCTTCGCGGTCGGCGTGTCGCTCTTCTCGGGCTTGCGTTCAAGCCGGGTACGGACGACACACGAGACTCGCCCGCCTTCACGGTGGCGCAGTCCCTCAAGGAGAAGGGTGTACTCGTCCAGGCGAGCGATCCGATGGTCGCGGAACTCCCCGGGATGCCGGATCTCAGGGTTCTCGCCGATCCGTTCGAGGCGATCCGTGATGCTGACGCTGTCGTTCTGATGACCGAATGGCCGGACTATGTCGAGCTCGATTTCGTGAAGGCTGCTGAGCGCATGAAGGGAACCGTCGTCATCGATGGGCGCAACGCACTCGACCCACAAACGGTGCTCGACGCCGGACTCACCTACGAAGGCATGGGCCGCTTCTCGAAGCCGTCGTGATGACGACGCGGGAGGCGTGGACCAAGCGGATATTGTGCGCCTCCGTGTAGTCTCACACCGGAATCTCTGGGGGTCCTGTGGCTGAATCGACGACGACAACCGATCCCACCGTCTTTTCGGCAGTGTGGCGATATCGATGGCTCGTCCTGCTTCTGGCCCTCGCATTCGCCGGTCTCGGTTGGTTGTACGCATCCCAGACCGCAGAATGGACCGCCACCGCGACGATGTCCGTCCAGGACCCGAGATCGTCAAACGTCTGCGATCAAGGATTCCCGGACACCCCCGAACGATACGTCGAAGGGCAGGTCGCGATCCTCGGATCACGTGCTGTCGCACGACGCGCGGTCGAGATCGCAGCCGAGCAGAACCCGCCGGTCGACGTCAGCGTGACCGCTGTCGTCCAGGGTCTTACGGTCGGATCATCCGAGTCGAGCGACATCGTCACGCTCACCTACTCGGCACCAACCCAGCTAGAAGCCATCACCGTCGTCAACGCCGTTGCCGCGGCGTACCAAGAGGTGGGAAGAACCACGGCTGACACGAGCTTTGCGAACGCTGTTGCCGAACTCGACCTCTCGATCTCGGAACTCAGCGACGAGATCGACACGCACGAACGTGCGTTGTCGGCCCGGTTGGACGCTGTCAACAACGTGTTGGACAACGACCCCGATCGCATCGCGAAGAAGGAACTGCTGGCGACCTTTGTTGCGGAACTGCTTGCGCTCAACGCACCTTCGAGCAACGCCTCGGCGGAGTTCATCGCCGCCTTCAACAATCAGCTTGCTGTTCTCAACATCCGGATCGAAACACTCACTGACGAGTTGGAACAGGAACGCCTGCTGCTGATCGCCGCCGAGACGGACGACCCGGCCCGGGCGTCCCTCATCCGTCAACGTGATGAGGCCCAGCAGCGGCTGACCGACCTCCAGGCGCGTCGTGACCAGCTCGCCGTCGACGCCGACCTCGCAAGCAACGGCGTGGTGTTCTACTCCCCCGCCGAAATTGCGGTCCTTTCGAGCGCAGGTCTGTACGTGGCGCTCGGATTCATCCTCGGTCTGACTGCAGGTGCCGGGCTCGCCGTGCTCTTGTCGACCCGCAGGCGCCGCTTCGGCTCACGATCCGAACCCGAGTCCTTGCTCTCCGTTCGCCTCCTCGCTGACGTTCCGAACTTCCGCGAAGAACGGGTCGATTCTCGACTCCCGGTCATCGACGCACCAGCAACCGCGTCGGCCGAGGCGTTCCGGTTCGTGTCGGCGTCCGTGCTTCTCCAGCAACGCTGGCCGGTGCGCGAGGACGGTCGCAAGAACTTCGGCTCGATCGTCACGCTGTCCGCTGGTCTCTTCGAAGGCAAGACGGTTGTCACCGCGAACACCGGACTTGCCGCCGCACGCGAAGGGCACCGTGTCTTGCTCGTCGACGCGGACTTCGGGAACCAGAAGCTCACCGAACTCCTCCTTGGAGAGGGCGAGACGCGCCGCGGGATGACGGATGTGATGACGGGCGATACGACGCTCGCGAGCGCCGTCGTCAAGATCCCACTCGATGCGAGCGGTTCCGTGGAACTCCTCTCCAGAGGCACCGCATCAGTCCAGGGGCCGGACTTCTTCTCCGCGGAGGGAACGGCATCCCTGTTCTCGTCGTTGACGCAGCTCTACGACCTCGTCTTGATCGACGCTCCGCCGCTCCTGCGTGTCGCCTACGCATCGACGCTCGCGCGGCTGGCCGATCGGGCCATGGTCGTGGTCGCCCACGGCGAGGACATGCAAGCTGCAGAAGAGCTGAAGACACAGATGGAGCTGGTCGGTATTCCAGCGATCGGCTACATCTACAACTTTGCCCCATTGCGGGCGGAGATGACCGTGTCTGCCGGCTCGATGGTTGACACGGTCGGGGAACACGCGGCTTCGCCGCAATCGGTATCCTCACGCAAGGACTAACCCACATTCGCGCTTGAATGCGCATCTGGGATCCGCACCGTGCGGGACGTAGCGAGGAGGGGCGAGACCATGCGATCTGGATCGTCATACCTATTGACAATCCGGCGCGTCGCGTCCGCCTTCGCAGTGCTCATCGTGGTCGTCGGGCTCATGGTGACACCGGGTTCGGTTCCAGCCGCACACGCAGCGATGAGCGGTCCCGGAGGTGCTTCGGTCACGGCGGGCAACGCCCGGGCAGTCACGATCACGACCGACACGGCGAACAACGTCGCCGTCGCTCCAACGCCAGGTGGCCCGGGCATCGCTGTCGGTCGAACCGGGTCCAATCCGAGCTTCACGTTTCTCTTCCAGGTTCCGAGCTCGACCCCTCCAGGTTCATACTCCTACACGTTCACGGATTTGCTCAGCACGAAGTCGTTCACCCTGACGGTCAACGCGGCGCCTCCCACGACCACAACGACAACCACGACACAGCCGCCGACAACCACGTCGACGACCTCAACGACGACCACCACCCAGCCGCCGACGACGACGTCAACCACCACGACGACCATTCCTGAGACCACCACGACGACAACGAGCATCCCTGAGACCACGACGACCCAGCCACCGACGACCACCTCGACGACGACATCGACAACGACTACGACCACGATTCCGCCGACCACCACCACATCGACACTCGTTCCTTCTGGCATCGCCGCAGCCGGCGCGGGTGGAGGGTCGGACTCGAACTTCCCGATCTTCGCCGTAGGTGGAGTGGTCCTCCTCGGTCTCGTCGGCGCCGGCATCATCGCGATCCGGGCACTCGGATCACCCAGCCGAGCGATGTCACCAAGTCTCGCCGCAACGCACCGCAGACGCAGCGAACAACGCAAGACGGAGAAACGATCGACCACACCGAAGTCCGGGAGCGGACTCGGGGAATGGTGGCGAGGTACAGCCCTCGTCGTGGGGTATCGAGAATGGCGCGGACGTCGGGCCGCCGAGAAGAAGCTTCAGCGCCGCATCAAAGAGCGAAGGCGACTCGACGGCACGTAGGTCGACACGGGTCACACGACGGATAGCCCGTTCCCCTCGGAAGCCTCGTCGTCGGTTCGCACCACGACGTCGTGGGCGACGACCTCGAGCCGGCTCCTGCGCCCGTCGGTCGCCGACCAGAAGCGGCGCTGGACCGATCCTGCAACCCACACCGATGCCCCGACCTCGATCGAACCATCGAGCAGTTCCTGATCGGGTTCCCAGATCGACACCGGAATGACATCGACGCGACGCCTGGGTGACTCGGATCTCACTGTCACGAGTATCCGCAGCAAAGAACTCCCCGAAGAGAATGTGCGTACATCAGGCTGGGCAGCGACTCTTCCCGCAATGACAATCAGGTTCAGATCCACACTGGCTTCCTTTCTCGGGAAGCGCGGGACATGGTTCGAACCTATCGTGGGCGTGCGACAGAAAGGGAACGCGATGGGGACGCCACCGGACAAGGGACACGTCGTGATCCTCATCGGGGGTCCTCCGGGTGCGGGGAAGACGTGCTTCTGTTCTGCGGCAGCACATGCGTGC
>CAYTWC010000128.1:0-6243 GCA_964441975.1 uncultured Acidimicrobiaceae bacterium
GGTCGCCAAGAACCCGGCGTGCGGTCCACCGAACATCATCGGCACTCCGAACCGCTGCGACGACCCGACCACCACATCGGCCCCGAGTTCACCCGCAGGGGTCAGCAGTGCAGAGGCGAGCAGGTCGGTCGCCACGCCGACGAGGGCGCTGGACCCGTGGCAGTAGTCGATGATCGGACCGATGTTGCGAATCGCACCCGACGAACCGGGATACGCGAGCATCGCTCCGAATACGTCCTCAGCGACAAGGTCGGTCGCCGGGTTCCCGATGACAAGGTCATAACCGAGCGGTTCGGCACGGGTCGCGATCACCTCGATGGTTTGCGGATGGAGATCCTCGTCGACGAAGAACACCGTGTTCTTGTTCCGCCCGACCCGCTTGAGGAGGGTCATCGCCTCTGCCGCAGCGGTCGCCTCATCGAGGAGCGAAGCGTTGGCGATGTCCATACCGGTCAGGTCGCACACGGCTGTCTGGAAGTTGATCAACGCCTCAAGACGCCCCTGCGAGATCTCGGGCTGGTATGGCGTGTACGCGGTGTACCAACCGGGATTCTCAAGGATGTTGCGCTTGATGACGCCGGGGGTCACGGTTCCGTAGTAGCCGGTCCCGATGAATGAGCGGTAGACGTCGTTGGCCGACGAAATCCTTCGCAACGCCGCAAGCGCCTCGCTCTCTGTGAGCGGCCCGGCGACGTCGAGTGGTTCGTCGGTCCTGATCGATGCCGGGACCGCAGCGTTGATCAGCGCATCGATCGATTCGACCCCGACCGCGGCGAGCATCGACTCGACGTCGGCCTCATCCGGGCCGATGTGCCGACCGGAAAATGACGTTGATCGGGTGGTTGACATCGCTGGCTCCTCATGACGCGTCGTTGCATGTGAGCCCCGTCTGTCTCGGAACCTGAGAGATTTCGCCGCTCTGCGGCTTTCCCCTTCGGTGAGGACCCTCGCCCTGCTTTCCAGATTGCCTGTTCCCTGCGGTCCGTGTGCCTGAGAGATTCCCGGGGCGGTTGCTCCTTCGGCGTCGATCCAACGACTCTCCCGCAGGGTGTGTCCAGCACGCAGATCGTACTACGCCGACACGCGCACCTGCCCGACGCGCGCACCGCCACCCGGCGAGGGTTACGCGGCCTCGGCGAGGTCGGCAGGTTTGCCGTATCGGCGCTTGAACAAGATGTACGCCACAAGACCTGCCGGAATCGGCAGCCAGAACTGGAACAGCCGGAACACGAGGGTCGCCAGGGCAGCATCGGGACCGGGGACACCAGCGGCAACGAGCATCGCCGAGAGACCGACCTCGACGAAGCCGATACCTCCCGGCGTGATCGGAATCATGGCCAGGACGGCGGAACCGGCGAACGCAACGAGCACGAGGCTCGGGCGCGGATCTGCGCCGATTGCGAAGAGTGCGGCGACGAGAACGGCATAGTCGAGCAGCCAGTTGAGCACCGCCGTCGAAAGCGCGATCTTCCATCGCGTTCCCAGCGCCTCGATCACCTCGTTGCGACGATCGAGCCAGCCTTGTGCTGTCGACGTCCACTCCTTGTTGAACTTCCTGGCAAGCCAACCCACGATGCGGGCGACGATCCTTCCGACAAAAAGGAGAACACCGTCGAACTTCACGAGTACGAAGACGACGGCGAACATCAATGCGAAGAGCACCGATCCAGCGATCGCTACCGGAAGCAGACCGTCGGGAATGGGTGCAGAGATGGCGGCGATCAGCAGCGCTATCGCAGGAAGCGAAAACAGGACGAGATTCGAGATGAACGTGCCAGCCGCAAGTCCTGTGACCGCGGCTCCCTTCGGGACGCCTGAAACCGAGAGCATCTGGTAGTAGGTCGCACCCGCTGCGACAGCACCTCCGGGGATCACCTTCGCCAGAGCGTTCGATACCAGCTGGGCGGTTCCCGACAGGAACAGCGAAACGTTCGGAAGGGCAGCTCGGGTCAGCTCCCAAGCGGCGACGAACGACCCCGCCATCAGGATCGCCATGATTCCGTACCACCACCATTCCACCGACGCGAGCCGATGTGTCTGGGAGAAGAACTCCACCACTGTGGGGAAGAAGAAGTAGAGAACGATTCCGGTCAGCAGAAGCGCGATCGCTCGCGGCAGTATGCGACGCCACAGAGGCTTCTGTGGGGTCGGTGCTGCGTTCGGTGACTCTGCGGTCCCTGCATCACTCATAGATGCCTCAAAGTTAGCGGGGCGAAGGGTCCGAACTCTGCACCGGACCGATCCCGAGCCATTCGACCTGCGAACCGTGTGCGTGACCGTACGCATACACACCGTGGGGACCATCGGGCCACCGGTCGACAGTCAGCTGCATCGCGCGGCCGGGTTTCATCGGGACCGTCGGTTCGTAAGCGACGTGGGCGAACGGCCGGGAGGAGGTTGCCTGGTTCGCTGCCCCGTCGAAGATCGATTCGATCAACCTCTGGGTCTGAGGTGCGACGTACTGCCACATCACGGAATGCTGGACGACGGTGAGGACACCGTCTGGCACCGGTTCAGCCAGTCGGTCGGCGAGCCACACACCGGCATCCTCCTGCACAAGCGTGAAACTGTCAGGTGTCACGAGATCGATCGCCTTCTTGACCCGTTCGTACCGATCGAGCTGATCTGCCCACACGAAGGACAAGAGGCGTTCGCGTGCCTCCGGATCCAGAACATCCATCGGGGACGCGTCGCACCCCTGGCGCGACACGATGTCCACAGCCGAAGGCATGGCGGGTGCCGGTCCGGTCCAGATCGGCTCGAGGACCGGAGCCCCCTCTGTTCCCTCCCACGACCACACATCGGTGCGATAGCTGTACCGGTCGAGCATCAGGTTGAGCCCTGCCGAAGAACCTATCTCCAGGAGTCGCACCGGCCGATCCTCACCCCGCAGAGCAACGGCGAGACCGGGGAACAAGGCATTGCTCCGGCCGATCTCGTTCGTTTGTGGCGGGACCGTCAGCGCATCCCTGAGGTATGGCACATGTGCGTGGACGGCGGTCAGGAAGTCCGCAGCGAGCGTTTCGCCATCAGGAGTTCCTCCGACGGTCGGGAAGTGTTTCGCAAGGCCCTCCGCACGTCCTTGGAGCACGAGTCGATGTACACCTCCCATGATCCGGTTCGCGAGCATGTCGCGGACGGCATCACCCTCGTAGTCAGCCAGAACCTCATATACGGGACCCTGCTGATCGAAGTCGTCGATGGCGATCCTGAGAATCTCTGCGTACAGCGGGGATCTCATCGAGTGGTACCAGCCCATCTGGCTCACGAGCGAGTCGCGTACGGTCGGATTCACGGTGCCTCCACGGCATCGGTATCGAGTGGCGTGAGGAGATCCGCGGAATCGTTGCGAACGTTGTTGACGAGGGTTGACACGGGGTACTCCGCGATTCGATCAGAGGGATACACGGTCATCAATTGACGCAGCGCTTCGATGTCGTGATTGTCACGGTCGAGCCATGCAGCCCATGAATCCGACGGAAGGATGACCGGCATCCGGTCGTGAAGAGGCCGCACAACGTCGTTTGGTTCTCCGGTGAGAATGGTGCACGTCAGCACTCGTTGCCCGTCCCCGGGGTCCTTCCACGAGGACCAAAGACCGGCGGCCGCCAGCGGGGAACCGTCCGTCGAGTGGATGTAGTGGGGCAGCTTCCCCTTTTGCTTGCGCTCCCATTCGTAGAACCCGTCGAGCGGGATAAGACACCGCTTCTCCGCGAACGCGTCGCGGAACATTGGCTTGTCCGGCGCTGTCTCTGCCCTTGCGTTGATCGCACGGGCACCGATCTTGAGATCCTTGGCCCAGAACGGGACGAGGCCCCATCGGAACGATGTCAGTACCCGGTCGCCGTCGTGTTCCGCTGCGGCATATACATCCATCGTCGGAGCGACGTTCCAACTCGGCGTGATGGTCTCCGTGCGCACGAACTCGGCACCGAAGTGTTCGGCGTAGAACTCCGGTTTCTCCACCTGAACAAAGCGTCCACACATGCGGCCAGACTACTGGGTGGGCGTTGAGCGTTGAGCGTGCTGTGTACTGCGTACTGCGTACTTCTCCCGCTACTTCTTGGACTTCTCGTAATACGGATTCTCGCCCTGCGCGTGGTCGGTCACATCCACGACCTTCGAGATCTCCGGCACCAGGTCGGTGATGGTCGCCTCGATACCCTGGGAAAGGGTCACACCGGCCATACCGCAACCGACGCATCCGCCTCCCAGCCGTATGTATGCGGTCCCATCCTCGACCGCCACCACCTCGGCCCGACCGCCATGGGAGGCGATCGATGGGTTGATCGCCTCGTTGACGACCTGAACGACCTTTTCGGCGACGGAACCGGTCAGATCACCTTGGGCCATTCCGGTCGAGATGGCAGGACTCGGCGTGTTGGGGTTCTCGATCGTGAGACCCGGCTTGAGCAGGTTCTTCGATTTCGTCAGCACCGCACCCCGGAGGTTCTCCACATCGGCTTCGGAAACGATCACCGGAAGCGAGCCGGCCTCATGGATGAGATCGGTTTCGGCGGCGGCGTCGACCCGCATGAACGCTGTGCCATACGTGAACGCTCCGTCCGCAACACCACCGATCGATACGACGAGCCCGAGATCCTCGGCGTCATCTTCCCGGTCGCGTATCTCGAGCAGCATCGGGAGCACCGCTTCGTCGATGGAAACGATCGGTTCATCTGTGAAAGGCATGCCCCGATGGTACGTGTGTCACATCAGGTACGGGGACACGCCATCATGGGGGCAATGCCAACCGTCGTCATCGTCGCAAGCTGCGAGAGCTACCGGACCGGAGACTTCATCCGGGCCGCAAACGAACAGCGGCTCGGGGTCGTGATCGCTACCGATGCCGCTTCCCCGTTCGACGATGTGGCGGATCGGACGATCCTCGTCGACCTCGACTCGCCCGCCGAGGCGGCGGAGACCATCGTCAGGTCACTCCCTGAGATCGCGGCGGTTGTCGCTGTCGACGATCAAGGGGTCCTCGCCGCCGCGCATGCGAATCGATTGCTCGACCTCCCCACGAATCCGGTGAAAGCGGTCGAGGCGACGCGCGACAAGCGGACGATGCGAACCCTGCTGAGCGAGGCGCGAATACCCCAACCACAGTTCGAGATCATCTCCATCCCGGAGCAGACCCAACCCTCCGGTGTGGGATTCCCGAAGGTGATCAAGCCGTTGGACATGTCGGGCAGCCGTGGTGTCATCCGAGTCGACTCGCCAGCCGAACAGCAGGTCGCCGAGCAACGCATCCGCAGAATGCTCCAAGCCGCTGGGCGCGATGCCAGCGCTCCCCTCATCGCCGAGGAGTACATCGAGGGGATCGAACTCGTCGTCGAGGGCATGATCACCGATGGACGGCTACATGTCCTCGCGATCATCGACAAGCCGGAACCACTCACCGGCCCCTACTTCGAGGAGACGATGTTCACGACCCCGAGCCGGCTACCGGAACGGGCGAAGGCCGACAGCGTCACGACCGTCAGACGAGCCGTCACCGCACTGGGAATCCGCACCGGACCGGTACACGCCGAACTCCGGATCGATGAGAGAGGGAACGTGTGGGTGATCGAGGTCGCCGCTCGCTCGATCGGCGGGTTGTGCGGGCGATCACTCAGTTTCGGGTTGATGAACGAGTCGCTGGAATCCGTTGTGCTCCGCAGTGCCGTCGGACGCGACGCCACCCCCGATGGGCAGACACGGCCAGCGAGCGGCGTGTTCATGCTCCCGATACGCGCCGCAGGTGTACTCACGTCCGTCGAGAACCTGGAACAGGCACGCTCAATCGAAGGGGTGGACGACATCGAAATCACGATCCCGATCGGTCGGGAGGTCCTCCCCTTGCCCGAAGGTGACCGCTACCTCGGATTCGTCTTTGCATCTGCCGCGACACCCGATGAAGTCGACATGATCCTCCAGCGCGCTGCCGCGACGATCGACATCACGATCGACGGCGAGTCCACGTGGCGAGACCCGACGCCGAGAGCCGTGACCTAGGCGGGGTCTTCCGGCAGGGCGCGTTCCATCAGGATCTGATAGCCGTCGATACGGCCGGTCCGGAAGCCCGCCTCACAGTATTCGAGGTAGTAACGCCACATCCGCCGAAAGTGCTCATCGAAGGCAGGATCGGCGTCGACCACGGTCGGCCAGGCCGCTTCGAAGTCAGCTGCCCATCGATGGAGCGTCTCGGCATAATCTGGGCCATGCGAGGCAGCAGACACCCACGACAGCCCGGCATCGGAA
>CAYTWC010000129.1:0-3007 GCA_964441975.1 uncultured Acidimicrobiaceae bacterium
CCGACTACTGGGCGTCACATCGCGCAGACATCTCAGCCGCATCCCCGCAGGTGAACATCCGGTCCGCCTCGAAGCCGAAACAGGAACGTACGACTCTCACGTACAACGACAAGCGCGAGTTGGACAAGCTCACGAGGCGGATCGACAAACTCACGGCTGAGCGTTCTCGTTTGGAGTCCGAGCTCCGAGACGCCGGTGCGGATGTGGAGCGCGTCGTGCGGCTCGGCGGGGAACTCGACGCCGTCGTCTGCGAACTCGAGGTGTCCGAGACGCGCTGGCTCGAGCTGTCCGAACTTGCCGAGCGACTGGCTTCCGCGGCACCATCCGACTGACCTTCGACACGTTCCCCGCGCGTCATCGATGCCGGACGGGGTGGGTAGTGTTCGGAGTGGAACAGCAGACATCGGCGGACCACGTAGCCCGCCCGCGGGATCATGGCCAGGGCAGCGTCCGCCTGAGAAGGAGTGACACTGTGAGTGCAGCCAAAAGGACAATCCTCAACGACGCGGACCGTGACGCGACGGTCGCAGCTCTCCAGACGAACCTCGTCGACCTCATCGACCTCGCCCTCCAGGGCAAGCAGGCACACTGGAATCTGGCCGGTCCCCACTTCCGGAGCGTCCACCTTGAACTCGACGAGATCATCGACACGGCCCGTTTGGGCTCCGATGAGGTAGCAGAGAGGATGGCGACGCTCGGCTCGGCGCCGGACGGGCGGATCGAAGCCCTCGAATCGGGAACGAGACTCGACTCGTATCCGGCGGGGTTCCAAACTGTCGAAGCGACCGTCACCGCGTTCGCCGACCGAATGGCGACGACCATCGAGGGCCTCCGGGACAGCATCGCCAAGCTCGACGACCTCGATCCGATCAGCCAGGACATGCTGATCGCGATCTCGGCCCAGTTCGAGAAGCAACTGTGGATGATGCAAGCCCAGGAAGCCTGATACCGCGTGGGCGATTCTGCGTGTTGGCTGTCGCACACGTGTGACGAGTGCGGTTGCGTCCTCGACGTCCACCGACAAGCGATCGAAACCTGTCCGAATTGCGGGAAGCCACCCGACGGATCGCTACGGGATCATGCTCTCGACACGGGAGCACCGAAACGAAGTGCTTTGGGTATCTCGGCGACCCGGTCGACGATATCGAGGAGCTCTTCGACAACTCCTGAGGAAGCGGGAGAGTCGATCTCGACGGACTAGGTGATTCCGGTCGACTGCCAGCTGTTCCGATCGAAGTCGCCCGAAGCGAGGACGCGCACGCCGTCGACGGGCGTTCCCATGGCCGACGCCTCCCGGTACGTGTCGTTGAGGACACACCCTGCGATTGCAAGGTGCAGGAGATGTGCACCTGTGAAGTCCGTCTCGACGCTGACCCCCTCGGCCGTCCAGGCATGGTCGAACGTCGCCGTGGTATCTACCGGTCGCAGGGAACCGGCGGAGACGACTGCTGTGAACACATGTGAACCCATGTCCGAACGCTACCAGCGACGGGTCCATCGCGGAGGGCCCGATCCGGCGTCCCGGTACCATACGCGGATGGATACGACCGTTCTCGCCTGGTTCGCCGCTGTCCTCTTCGTCGCTCTCGCGGTGTTCCAGCTGGCGCTCGCGACGGGTGCGCCGCTCGGGCACCTGGTGTACGGAGGCCGTAGGGCCGAGACGGATCATCGGCTACCGCGAAATCTCCGGATCGTCAGCTTGTTCGCAAGTCTCGTGCTGCTCGCGTTCGCATGGATCATGCTCGCCCGAGCCGGCGTCGTCGAAACGAATGTGTCAGACACCGTGCTGACCGTGGCTGCGTGGATGGTGGTTGCCTTCCTGGCGCTGAACACCGCCGGTAATCTGGCGGCGCAGCACTGGTTCGAGAAATGGGTGATGGGTGGGATGACCGCACTGCTCGTGATCGTGTGCTCCGTCGTCGCGGCAACTGGCGCGGGATAGCGGCACCCGGCACGACGATTTCAGCCGAACGCTTTGGCTGCCCTCGCAGCGAAGTCCGCAAACGCGAAATCGGTGTCGAGCGACCATCGGAAGGCGAGACCGTCGAGCGTCCCGAGGAGCAGCTCGGCCTGGATGTTCGCCTCCTCGGGCGTGAGCGATCCCTCCCGAACCATGGCGGATGCAAACCGTTCGACACGCCGTTGGTGATGGCGGAGGAACCTCACCCCTGCGCCGTTGCCGCCCTCTGCTTGGAGTGCAGTCAGGACGTACACGCGAGCGAGTTCCGGTTCCTCCTCGAAGAACCGGACGTACGCTGTGACGAGTTCGTCGATCGTATCCGTACCGGACTCGTCAGGGTCAGGGTCGACCGCGGCGATCGCCTCCCGCACGACCCGGAGGACGACCGCTTCCTTTGAGTCGAACAGGTTGTAGAAACTTCCGGCCTTGACCTCTGCCCGGTCACAGATGGCCGACAGCGTTGCGGCTTCGAGGCCACCCTCGGCAAGGAGTGACCGCGTGGCATCGATGATGCGTGCCTCTGTCCGTATCCCTGCCTGATAGCGAGCCAAATCGGTCTCCAAGCGATCGATCGTCGGACATCGTACCCGCAAACTTGAGTACGAACTCAAATATTGCCGTCACACGCCGTCGGGCTTGTCCGAGCCGAGAGCGGGGAGACCATCGATCGAAACGGCGTTCTTCTCCCGCCAGTAGTCGACGATTTCCTCGTCGGTTCGATTCTCTGTCCAGGTCTCGAGTCTCGACCGGTCGCCTGCGTAGTCCATCTTCGGCACGGAATACCCACAGGAGTCCTGGACGCGATGGATATCGGCGGCGACGATCGAGCGCACGCCTCGACGCTCCGGGAACATCGGGCGCATCTCGTCGAACTGGTCCGACTCCGGAAGGTGGGCGATCCCGCGTCCGAACAATCGGACGATTCGTGGCGCTCCATCGAAAGCGCAGAACATGAACGTGATGCGACCGTTGTCGCGGAGGTGGGCGATCGTCTCTGCGCCGCTTCCGGTGAGGTCGAGATAGGCGACAGAGTTCGTCGAGACGACC
>CAYTWC010000129.1:3017-6235 GCA_964441975.1 uncultured Acidimicrobiaceae bacterium
CTCGTTGGCGCCGGTGACCCGCAGGCTTTCCATGCCTTTCGGCGACACGTTGACTGTTCCGTCGATCGACGGAGCAGTTGCCACGAAGAACATCGGCTGCCTTGCGATCCATTGTGCTGTCGGCTCGTCAATGCCGTCGGTCATTCGCCCCATCGGGGCACAATACCGAGGTGACAGCACGTGTCCGAGGCAAATCTGATTGGACACTCAAAGTTGAGGGTATACTCAAATTAGGTTTTGCAAAGGCAGGAGTGACAGATGTCGCATTTTCGGACCAATCTGCGTGACATCGAGTTCAACTTGTTCGAGTTTCTCGGTGTCGATGACTACTACGGCAAGGAGCCTTTCGAATCGTTCGACGAAGACACCGCGATGGATGCGTTGCGCGAAGTCGAGCGACTCTCGATCGAGGATTTTGCTGCCAGCTTCGAGGAAGCGGATCGCAACGAGCCGCAGCTCGTCGACGGTCAGGTGACGCTCCCCGACGGTGTGAAGAAGAGCCTCGACGCCCTCTACGACGGGGGATGGCATCTGCTCGGTGTCGGTCCGGATCTCGGCGGGTACGGTGCACCGGACTCACTCCGGTGGGCCATCGGCGAGATGCTCGTCGGTTCGAATCCCGCTGTGTTCCTCTACGCATCAGGGTCACTCATGGCAAGGGTCATCAAGGCTGTCGGGACACCCGAACAGGCACAGAAGTGGGCCGTGCCGATGGTGGAACGTCGGTGGGGTGGCACGATGGCACTCACGGAGCCCGACGCCGGGTCCGATGTCGGTGCCGGCACGTCGAAGGCGATCCATATCGAGGGCGACGTGTACCACCTCGAGGGCGTGAAGCGATTCATCACGTCGGGAGACAGCGACTACTTCGAGAACATCCTGCATCTCGTCCTCGCCCGACGCGAAGGGGGCGAACCGGGGACGAAGGGTCTCTCGATGTTCATCGTCCCCAAATACCTGTTGAACGAAGACGGTTCGATCGGAGAACGCAACGGAATCGTCGCAACCGGAATCGAACACAAGATGGGTATCAAAGGGTCCGCGACGTGCGAGCTGTCGATGGGCGTGGACCAGCCGTGCATCGGGTATCTCGTCGGCGAGGTGCATGAGGGAATCCGCCAGATGTTCCTCGTCATCGAGGACGCGAGGATGCTCATCGGCGTGAAGTCGGCAGCGACGCTCTCGACCGGGTACCTGAACGCACTCGACTTCGCAAAGGAACGAGTGCAGTCTGCCGATCTGACACGGGCATCCGACAAGACCGCTCCGAGGGTCGAGATCATCCGCCATCCGGACGTCCGACGCATGTTGATGCTGCAGAAGTCATATGCGGAGGGTCTCCGTGCGCTGTGGATGTACACGGCGTGGACTCTCGACAAGATGCGCCTCGAGTCGGGCGACGACTACTGGGCCAAGCTCAACGACCTCCTCCTCCCGATGGTGAAGGGCTACTCGTCCGAGAAGGCGTACGAACTCTTGAGCCAGTCGCTCCAGGTGTTCGGGGGGTCGGGCTTCACCAAGGACTATCCCCTCGAGCAGTACATCCGTGACGCGAAGATCGACACGCTCTATGAGGGAACGACTGCAATCCAGGCACTCGATCTGTTCTTCCGCAAGATCGCACGCGATCAGGGGCAGACCGTCATGAGATTCGCCGAGGGGATCCTTGAGTACGTCAAGGGCGGTTCTGACGAGTTCGCCACAGAGCGTCAGGCCCTCGGCGATGCGCTTGAGCAGGTCCAGAACCACATCGGGGTACTGGTCGGGCACGCGATGGCATCGATGGAGGAGCCGACGGAGATCTACAAGACCGGACTCCACACCAATGCGCTGCTCGAGAGCCTATCGGAGGTCGTCATTGCCTGGTTGCTGCTCGAACACGCCGAGAAGGCAACGGCTGCGCTGGCGGATGCGAGTGGATCGGATGTGGCGTTCTACGAGGGCAAGATCGCCTCGGCGCGTTTCTTCGCAGCCGATGCACTTCCCAAGGCCGCGCTCAGGGCAACAGCCGCCCAGCACGAGGACGGCTGGTTGATGGAGATGTCCGACGCGGCGTTCTAGCTGCGTCCCGACTGTCCCTCGTCAACGAGAGCACGACGACGCGAAAATGAGGCCGCTCATAGACCGTCGCCCGCGAGGTGTCGTGAGAGCGTGGTGAAGACCAGCGCCACTTCGTCGGTATCCGAGACGCGGTGCGTCGCTGCAGTCGGACCCTGACCAACCTTGATCGAGACATCGGACGGTCCGAGTATCGCAAAGGCAGCCTCGTCGGTGGTGTCGTCGCCGACAAAGACCACCGCCTCCGCCGAGAAACGCTGAGCGAGCGCGGTCACAGCGGTTCCTTTGTCGCCGACGCCGATGACGGCTTCGATGACCATCTTGCCGTCGATGGCCGCGACGCCGTGATCGGCTAGCACCTGCCTGGCATCGGCCGCCGCACTCTGCTTGTCCGTGACATGTCGGTAGTGGAACGCTGCCCCTGTCGGCTTTGACTCGACGTGTGCGCCGCTGAAGCGGGCTGCAACCGAGCGCAGATCGGTCGTGAGTGCGTCGACACGGGCCGATTCATCGGTCGTCGACACCACTGCTCCGTGGTTGCCGATCAAGGTGACTTCATCGTGGACCCCGACGAGACGCTCGAGGACATCAGCAGAGCGACCCGAGACGATTGCTGCGTGGATCCGAGGGTGCCCGGCGATTCGGAGGAATGCGTCGAGTGCGTCCCCGTGCGGTACAGCTTCGCCTGGATCGCCGACGATCGGAGCCAGTGTTCCGTCGTAGTCCGAGGCGACGAGGATCGAGCCGAGGCGAGTGACCCGTGCGAGTGCGGCTGCCAGTGCGTTGTCGATCAGGCGTCCTCCAACATCGCGAGGCAACTCCGCGCCCACTCGAAGACGTCCGACTTGTTGATGGTCCGGCGCAGTCTGCGCATCCGTCGGCGCTGTTCGTCCACAGGCATGGCAGCAGCTTCTTCGATGCTTTCGGCGACTGCGTCGACGTCATACGGGTTGACGATGATCGCGGACGTGAGTTCCTCCGACGCCCCGGCAAACTCGCTGAGGATGAGAACCCCGTCCTCGTTGGTTCGCGACGCCGCGTATTCCTTTGCGACGAGGTTCATGCCATCGCGAAGGGGGGTGACCAACATGATGTCCGCCGCGACGTAGTACGCGATCAGTTCTTCAAACGGGAGCGACCGATAGAGATAGGAGACCGGA